>PBLS01000026.1 GCA_002721825.1 Magnetovibrio sp. | reverse complement strand
GGAGAGGGGGGAGATGAAATATTGGCGGGGTATGGACGATACCGCCGTGCAATGAGACCGTGGTTCTTGGGGGGGAGGAGCTCCCATCACCGAGGAACGCTAGATGGCTTTAACATTTTGATTGATGAGTCGAAAGAATGGCGTCAGGGTTTGGATAATGTTGAAAGGTCTTTAGCGAAGGGTTACAGCAACCTTCAGCATAGTCAGGCCCTCGACTGTGCTGAATGGCTACCTAATGATCTCCTCATTAAACTCGATAGGTGTCTAATGGCGCATGGAATTGAAGGACGGGTTCCGTTTCTGGATCTAGCATTTGCGGATTTTGCATTTCCGCTTCCAGATCATCTGAAAGTACGCCATCGTAAAGGTAAATGGTTGATGAGGAGATGGCTAGAAAATGAGCTAAAAGCAAGCCAGCCGCACACACGTAAGCGGGGGTTCACCGTTCCAATCGCTGAATGGTTGGTGGGAAAAGGCCATCAGCTAGGTCCTCTAGTAGCAAGTCAGTCTGGTATCGAGACCTTATGTAAAAAGGAAGCTACTCAGGCTCTATTTTGTACTGAGGGAAAACGAGAGATACAGGCACAATGGGTGTTATTGTTCTATGCGCTTTGGCATCAAATTCATGTGGAGGGTCGTTGTGCAGAAGGTAGTGCCTTTGACGTACTTGCAGCTTGAGTACAAGTTTCCCAAGCGTTATGGGTAATAATATGGCATCTAGCACTATTAGCATTCAACGACCAGATGACTGGCACGTGCATTTTCGTGATGGAGAGATGCTTACTACCGTTGTTCCGTTCACAGCGACGCGCTTCGCTCGGGCTATCGTTATGCCAAATCTGGATCCTCCTATTACAACTATAAGGAGTGCAAAAGCTTATCGAGAGCGGATCCTTATGGCTCTTCCAAAGAATAGCAACTTTATACCGCTGATGACTTGTTACCTGACGGATGATGCGGATATCGATGAAATTATTGAGGGTTATCGAACGGGGGTCTTTTCCGCAGTGAAATTTTATCCAGCGGGAGCTACGACTAATTCTAGCTATGGTGTTACGGAACTTAAGAACGTTTTTAGTGCTTTTGAGCGTATGCAGGAAGTCGGCATGCCGCTTCTGGTTCATGGCGAAGTCACCGATCCTGAAGTTGACGTATTTGATCGTGAAGTTGTTTATATTGAGCGCGTTCTCAAGTTAATTATCGATGCTTTCCCGGAACTTAAAATAGTGATGGAACACATAACAACTAAAGATGCAGTCGATTTTATTCGTGCTCGATCGCTTGAGGCGCCTGGTCGAATTGGCGCTACTATAACGGCCCATCATCTTATGATAAATCGTACGGATATATTTAGAGGTGGGATACGCCCACATCTTTATTGTTTACCGATTGCTAAGCGCGAGGGCCATAGGCTTGCCCTCCGTGAGGCTGCTACTTCTGGCCAGTCTCCTTTTTTTCTTGGTACGGATACCGCGCCACATGCAAAGACTATTAAAGAATCGAGTTGTGGTTGCGCAGGCATCTTTAGTGCTCCGACTGCGCTCGAAATGTATGCCCAGGTCTTTGATGAAGAAAATGCACTCGACAAGCTAGAAGCGTTTGCATCTATAAACGGGCCTATATTTTACGGGCTTGATGTGAACCAATCTGAAATTAAATTGCACCGGACTGCTAGGTTTTGCCCCGAGACTATAGAAACGTCCAATGGAGAAGAACTGCATGTCTTTGGCGGCGGCAAAACGTTGGTTTGGAAAGTCCTATAGTGTTTATTCGTTTTCAGACTTTAAGTAGGCAATAAAATTTGAGCGACCGGCTTAAATCGCCCCATTTGGGCATGGTGCTTTGTTTGTGTGCATTGCTGAGTTTTGTCGTTCAAGATGCTCTCACCAAGTTACTAATCGTTAACTACAATGCTACTCAATTAGTTATGATCCGTTATTGGGTTTTTGCTGCCTTTGCCACAGTTTTTGCAGCTAATCGGGTCGGGGTGAGCGCCAGTCTTCGTAGCAAGCGGCCAGGTTTGCAAATTTTTCGTTCGCTTTTACTAGTTTTCGAAATAGCAATTTTTGCTATTGGGCTGAGGTATTTAGGGCTTGCTAATATGCATGCGGTTTTCATTATGTTTCCCCTTATAGTCACAGCAATGGCACCATATTTATTGAGAGAAAGGGTTGGTTCGAGAAGGTGGATCTCAGTAATTATTGGTTTTATTGGTGCTTTTATAATTATTCGCCCAGGTAGTAGTATGTTTCAGTCAGCAGCCTTAATTCCACTCTTTGGCGCTTTTATATTTGCGCTCTACATTGTATTGACGCGGCTCGTTAGCCACACTGATCAACCTGCAACTAGCTTGATTTATTTAGGCTGGGTAGGTGCGGTTGCTGTAACGCCATTTGGCCTTTCTAATTGGGTCTCTCCGACATTTGAGGCGTGGTATTTATTATTAGGGCTGTCCACGCTTGGGGTTATCGGGCATATGCTGTTGATTTTGGCATTAGGCCATGCACCGGCATCGACGCTTCAACCTTTAAATTATCTTATGGTCGTTTGGGCGGTATTGATAGGGTTTATATTTTTCGATGATTTGCCAAGTGTCTATACAGTTGCAGGTGCACTTATTGTAGTGGCTTGCGGCCTTTATACTATGTTTCGCGAAAGAAAACAGGCTATTCAAAGAGAGTAACTTATAGAGCCTTTACAGTGAATACCATTATACCATGGTTAAAGGCAGTAGTTGCGGGAGAATCAAAAATTGAAATATTGCATATTAAGTATCCGCCTTATGTAGCATCTCGTACCCGAAAAGAGCAGGTGCGCCGCCAGTATGAACAAAAAGAACCTTGTCTCTCTTATTGAAGTCACCTCGACGTACCATTCCTATGAGGCCGGCCATGACCTTGCCTGTATAAACTGGATCGAGAATGAGTCCCTCGGTTTGAGCTGCTAAATGAATTGCTTCAACAATTTGATCCGTTAACAAGCCATAACTTGCCCCCAGCCAAGTATCATCCGTTTGCACGTCATCGACACTAGAACTATCAGTCGGCAAACCTGCGAGAGAGATGATTTCTTGAAGTCGGCGTTTAACACGAACGTTTTGGGTAGATGAATCGCGGCGTACGCAGATCCCTATTACGGGTATTGGGGTTCCACTTGCACGTAAACCAGCCAGAAGCCCTGCGTGCGTGAGACCACTACCACTTGCCACGACAATATAGTCAAAATGGATATCCATACAATCTGCTTGCGCCATAATTTCACGTCCGGCGTCAACGTAACCAAGGCCTCCCCATGGCGGATAATCAATCCCTAAATGAATGATATAAGGCTTGTGGCCTTTATTACGTAAATTACTAGCAATAGCTTCTAAATTTGTATCAGCAGCGGCCTCGTTTTTCCCATCGGAGAATTTGTGGATCGTGGCACCTAACAGCCTGTTTAGTAGCACATTGCCTGAACCATGATAGGAGTCGTCATAATATGGTACTCGGTCTTCTAGTTGTACGTGACAATCCATGTTAAATTTGCGAGCCGCAGCGGCAGCTTGACGGACAAAATTTGATTGTACAGCGCCTGTTATAACGATGGTATCGGCATCGCTGGCAACGGCCTGGCCTATATAATATTCTAGTTGGCGGACTTTATTGCCACCCGTAGCAAGGCCGGTGCAGTCGTCGCGTTTTACGAAAAGTTTGGGCCCTCCGAGAGCAATACTTAAATTTGACATAGGTTCAATGGGTGTTGGTGTATGCGCGATTCGCACCCGAGGTGCGATTGAAGCTTGAATTTGTTCAGACATGGTCTAGAGCCTAAAGGGAAATAATTTTTCTTTGTTATTAAAGAGCATGCATATAGTTTCACGTCAAATAACACACTTAAACATAATTGCTGTATTTCAAGGTTAATAAAACCAGTGTAACACTAGAATATGTTCGTCATGTTTTTTCGAGTGGTATTTCTGCTATTCTGCTTTTTATTGTTGACGCTCAAACCTAGTTGGGCTGAGTCGATAAATAAGGCCACTGAATCGGTAGTTTCTGTTTTGCCCGTTTGGCCTGGAGGGTATCGACGGCAAGGAGCTTCGTTAGAGGAACCGGAAGGATCCGCTGTCGCGGTCTTACCTGGGGGCTACTTCGCAACTAATGCCCATGTCTTAGGTCGTGCAACCGATGTTAACATTCGACTGGCTGATGGTCGTCTCCATTCGGCTGAGATTATTGGCCGAGATATAAGAACTGATGTTGCCCTGATACGTGTTGATATAGATATACCTATTTTGGAATTGGCACCTACGCCAATTTTAGGCGAGCGCGTTTGTGCAATTGGGAATCAATTTGGACTAGGTCTGAGTGTTACTTGTGGAGTTGTTTCTGCAGTAAACCGGACAAATGCTGGCTTCAATCGTGTTGAGGACTTTATTCAAACTGATGCTGCTGTAAATCCAGGTGCATCTGGGGGAGCTTTGATTAATATGCGGGGAAAACTTGTTGGGTTGCTCTCCGCTATTTTTACCAAGCAAACTGATGCCAATATTGGCGTTAATTTTGCCACCTCATCACCGCTAATGATGCGTGTTATTGAGGATTTGCGCGACTTTGGTCGTGTGCGCGTTGGGCGGTTAGGTTGGAGGTTACAAGCACTTTCACCTATGGAGCGTAGGAATTTGAGCGGAGCCCGGGTAAACTGGTTGGATCCGCTGGGTGCCGCTACTACCGCGGGAGTGCGACTGGGTGATATACTGGTTAGCGTTGATAAGCGATCAATATTCAGGCCGTCGGATGCTACGGCTGCGGTTTACATGCGCCGTCCTGGTGAAGAGATTCTTTTAAGCTTTTCACGTGAAGAGACTATTATCCATATAGATGCAAAACTAGTTAAATAAAGTCGCAAGAATTCAAGTGTTCGAAAGATTGGCTTTAAAACTCCTATCAATCGGCCGGTTCGTTAGTAATCACTATTCCATCATTAATTAAATCTTTAATTTCGCCGGCACTGTAGCCAAACTCTGATAGCACCTCGCGTGTATGTTGGCCATAGATTGGCGCCGCAGCGTGTACGGCACTTGGAGTGTTTGAAAATTTAACTGGGCAGCCTATCGTCTTTATTGGCCCTATACGATCATGCTGAACCTCGACCACCATGTTGCGCTCCAGAGTTTGTGGGTCGGCGTGCATTTCTTTTATATTTAATATTGGTCCTGCAGGTATCTTCGCTGCTTCTAAAGCTTGAAGCCATTGTTCGCGCGATTTTTTTTTGAACTCTGTAGAGAGAATTTTCATAAGCTCTTTCATATTTGACATGCGTCCTTCATTGTCCTGGAAACGCGGGTCATGGACTAATTCTGGACGGGCTATAAGTTTTGTCAATCGTTCCCAATTGCTATTATTTGCCCCGGAGAAGGTGATCCAGCCGTCGGACGTCTCCACCGCCTGGTACGGCCCGTTTAAAGGGTGTGCTGACCCCATTGGCTCGGGAGCAACACCTGTGGCAAGTGCGATGGCTGATTGCCAGTATGTATGGGTTATCCCTGCTTCGAATAAGGAAGTATCGACTACTTGGCCCTGTCCGGTTTTTAGACGGTTAACGTAGGCGGCTAATACCCCCATAGCAGCTAAAATTCCTGCAGTTATGTCGCAAACTGGACCTCCAAGTTTGACGGGCGGTCTATCAGGCCCTTCACCTGTTATGCTCATTAAGCCACTCATGCCTTGCGCGATAAGATCATACCCACCACGTGTTGCATAGGGGCCAGTGCGTCCAAATCCAGAAATTGAACAATAAATTAGGCCGGGATTTATAACCTTAAGTTCATTGTATCCGAGGCCAAGCTTAGTCATTGTGTCGCTTCGATAATTTTCTGTTAAAATATCAATTTTTTTTATGATACTTTTAAATACGTCTTTGCCGCGTTTATTTTTTAAGTCAATGGCAATGCCACGCTTATTACAATTCATCATCATAAAGGCGGCGGGTTCTCCGTCTATGGCTGGGGGGAGCATATATCTTGTATCATCCCCCCCCGGGACACGCTCGAGTTTAATCACGTCGGCTCCCATATCTGCTAACATCCGCCCACATGTTGGTCCGGCCATGACATGGCACATTTCGAGTACCTTAACGTCACAAAGTGGCCCAGTTTTTTCCATTTTTATCGAACTTATCGCCAATCTATTTGCCTTTAAATCTCGGTGTCTCTTTGTTCAAAAAAGCCTTATAACCTATCTGGAAGTCTTCTGTGTCGTAGCAATCAAAGCCTTCAAGAAGTTCATTGCTTGATAACGGTTTAGGGTCGGCGAGACGACGTAGAAATTTTTTGTGCCAACGGTGCACTAGGGGCGCTCCCGCGGCGATGCGGCGGGCCGTGGCCATAGTTTCTTCCTCAACTTTATTATCGGCAACGACACGACTAACAATATTCATTCTAAGGGCTTCATATGCTGATATAATACGAGCTTCCAACAATATTTCCAAAGCTACTTGTGGGCCGACGAGATCGCGCAAGCACGATATCTCTTGGTATGCCATTACTAGACCAAGTTTTGAGATCGGTGCGCCGAAGCGACTATTCTCGCCGCATATGCGGATATCACAGATTCCGGCGATTTCTAGACCTCCGCCTACACAGATACCGTGAATCATAGCGACAGTTGGGTGACGCATGTTTTTTAGCACCTGGATTGTGCTATGCATAAATTCTCCGTAGGAAATCGCTTGTTCTCTGTTATTACGCTCAGTCTCGAATTCGGAAATATCGTTCCCTGGACCGAAGGCTTTTTCGCCGGCCCCTCGAAAAATAATGCACCGAATATCATCATCTTCGTTTAATTTCCGGCAGACCTCTCCTATCCGACCCCACATGGGTTTTGTGAGGGCGTTTAACTTGTGAGGACGATTCAGGACGACGGTGGCAATACCTTCATCATCTGCTTGAACTAGCACAGAACTCTCATCTTCTGCTGTACTCAATTACTGTCTCCTTGGTTGGTTCCTAAAAGGAATGTGATGGCTTGCTGCACGCCACCTATTTGGTGGGGCACATTGGATAGTCCGAGCCCCATTTCTACGCCGGCTAATGTACCTAACAGCGTTAAGTCGTTTAAATTACCCAGGTGGCCAATTCGGAAGGCCTTACCTTTGACTTTGCCCAGGCCGGTACCGAGGGACATGTCAAATTTATCTAATATTACTCCTCGTACATGATCAGCGTCGTGGCCTTCTGGCATCATAACGGCAGTCAATGTGCTGGAGAATTCCTTTGGATTTTTGCAAAGGATATCTAATCCCCATGCCTGGATGGCACGCCGGGTTGCTTCTGCGTGCCGGTCATGACGAGCAAACACATTTTCCAAACCTTCCTCAAATAACATTTTAAGGGCTTCCCGTAAGCCGTAGAGTAGGTTCGTTGCTGGGGTGTAGGGGAAGTAACCTGATTTGTTACTTTCTATCATTGAAGACCAATCCCAATAAGAGCGTCGGAGCTTAGCTTTCGAATGGGCACCCAGGGCCTTTTTGCTAATTGCATTAAAACTCAGGCCTGGAGGCAGCATTAATCCTTTTTGAGAACCAGAAACGGTGACGTCAACACCCCATTCATCATGGCAATATTCAATAGAAGCTAAAGATGAAATTGTGTCGACTATTAAAAGGGCAGGGTGTTTTGCGGCATCCATAGCTGTGCGAATATTTGTAATGTTGGTAGTGGCACCTGTTGACGTTTCATTATGCACAACGCAGACGGACTTGATTTCATGAGCACTATCTGCTCGCAGTCTTTCTTCGATAATGGCTGCATCCGCCCCGCTCCGCCAATCACTTTCGAGGAGTTGGGGATTAAGATCGAGGCTCTTAGCTAAGTCATTCCAGAGTGTTGCAAAATGACCGGTTTCGAACATCAATACTTTGTCCCCCGGGTTGAGGGTGTTTACCAATGCTGCCTCCCACGCACCGGTCCCAGAAGCAGGGTAAATTATGACCGGGTTTTCGGTCTTAAAGATCTTTTTGATGCCGTTGAGGCACTCCTGACCAAGGTTGCGAAACTCTGGCCCGCGGTGGTCTATCGTAGGGATGTCCATAGACCTGAGAATACGGTCTGGCACGTTAGTTGGCCCAGGAATCTGTAAAAAATGCCGCCCACTACGAAATCCCATTTTATGCCTCCCTGAAAATGAATGAAAGAGATAAAGTTATTAATGAATTCATTTTATCCAGATATGATAAAAATTTTAATTCCTATATTTAAATAATAGATTGTTCTTAATGAGTAAAAAAGTATATTTTGCCCGTAAATAATACATACGGCATCTAATTGAATTTTGAATTCATAATTTTGCTTTTTAAACCTGTAATTTAAGGAACCAAAAATGGAGCTGGACAAGCCTGGTTTGATGGGTAGCGGTCGAATAGGTGATACGCGTCTGGCGCGGAGAATTTCTGATTCGATTGAGGGAGAAGTTAAGTTTGATCCATTTAGTCGTGGCCATTACAGCACAGACGCTTCGCATTTCCAAGTTGAGCCTATTGGTATCGTGGTTCCAAAATCAACGGACGATGTTACTAGTACCATTAAAATTGCTTACGAAGAGGGAACCGCGGTGTTACCGCGTGGAGGTGGCACGTCACAATGTGGCCAGACGGTCTGTGAGGCAATAGTTATCGATTGCACTAAATATTTAAACCAAATTCTCGATTTTGATCTTGATAGGCAGCGGATAATCGTCGAGCCCGGTTTAGTTCTTGATGATCTCAATTCATATTTAAAACCATTTGGTTTATGGTTTCCCGTTGATGTTTCTACTTCGAGTCGAGCTACTATTGGTGGTATGGCAGGAAATAATTCTTGCGGAGCACGATCTATTGTCTATGGAACGATGCGTGATAATGTTCATGCGATTGATGCGGTGCTAGCTGATGGCTCGTCCATGAGATTCGGCGAGATCTCTGACAATGTCTCGCCCGCAGATTTAAGTGGCCGTCAAAGTAAATTAGTGACTGGGCTTTTAGACCTTGGACGAAAACATGCCGAGACGATAACGTCTAGTTTCCCTGACATGATGCGCCGTGTAGGCGGTTACAATTTAGATGCGCTTTTGCATGGTGGACCGCAACGGGGAGGCTGGGCTGCGCAAACCGTGGTTGCGCCTGTAGTGTATCCAAACTTGGCACATCTTCTGGTTGGTTCCGAAGGGACACTCGCATTTTCACGGAGGTTGGAGCTCGACCTTAAGCCACTACCCAAACACAAGACATTGGGTATTTGCCATTTCCCGTCGTTCTATCAAGCGATGGAGGCGACCCAACATATTGTACAGTTAGCTCCGACGGCAGTTGAACTAGTCGATAGGAACATGATCGAATTGGCTCGGGATATTCCTATGTTTCGTAACACGGTTGACCGATTTGTTAATGGCTCTCCTGATGCGTTGTTGTTGGTAGAATTTTCTGGTGACAATCGGGACGTTCAGATTTCTAAGCTAGAAGACCTAGTTGGGTTAATGGGAGACCTAGGGTTTCCTGGAAGTGTAATTCAGGCGAGTGAGCCAGATTTTCAAAAAGCCGTTTGGGAAGTTCGTAAGGCGGGTCTCAATATAATGATGTCCATGAAGACAGCTGGCAAACCAATTTCTTTTATCGAGGACTGTGCTGTACGGTTAGAGGATCTGGCAGAGTATACTGCTCGACTGACGGAAATTTTTGAAAAGTATGGAACTACCGGGACATGGTATGCACATGCTTCCGTCGGATGTTTACATGTACGGCCGGTGCTAAATCTCAAGAATGAGGTGGACACTAAAAAAATGCGATCCATCGCCGAGGCAGCCTTTGCTATGGTTCGTGAATATAAGGGTTCCCACTCAGGCGAGCATGGTGATGGTTTGGTTCGCACGGAGTTTCATGAGCAGATGTTTGGAAGACCTTTGGTCAATTGTTTTAAGCAGGTAAAAGATGCATTTGATGAACGAGGGATTCTCAACCCAGGTAAAATCGTTGATGGACCTAAGATGGACAACCGGTTGCTATTTCGGTTTAAACCAGATTACGAAATGGATATGCCAGACACGGCTCTCAATTGGCTTGAGTGGGGCGATTTCTCTGGCGCTGTAGAAATGTGCAATAACAATGGTGCTTGCCGTAAGCGTGATTCTGGGGTCATGTGCCCGAGTTTTCGTGTGACCGGAGATGAGAAACATCTGACTCGAGGTAGGGCCAACAGTTTGCGTCTTGCGATTTCGGGTCAGTTGGGTCCAAACGCACTTACCAGTACCGAAATGGCTGATACCATGAGGCTTTGTGTTGGTTGCAAGGGCTGTAAGCGCGAATGTCCGACAGGTGTTGATATGGCCCGCATTAAGGTGGAGTTTTTATATCATTACCATAAACGGCACGGTCTTCGGTTATTCGATAGACTAGTGGCCTATCTGCCACGCTACGCATCATTTGCTTCGAAATTGGCTTGGTTTTTAAATCTGCGAGATCGTCTGCCGGGGCTTCCTTACTTGACCCAATTCGTTGCTGGATTAAGCGCGGAGACAAGACTTCCCGAATGGAGTTTGCTGCCTTTCCAAGACATTATAACCGAGCCATTGAACGGTACGGGAAAAGAAGTTGTACTTTGGGCTGATACTTTTACTACTTGGTTTGAGCCTGAAAACGCGCGTGCTGCCCGGACTGTTTTGCAGGCTGCGGGTTACAGAGTGCATTTAGCGAGGGCGCAGGATGGCAGTCGCCCTTTATGTTGCGGCAGAACTTTTCTATCCACAGGCTTGGTAGACGAAGCGCGACGCGAGGCGCAGCGCACATTAAAAGCCTTGTTACCTTTTGTTGCTCGCGGTGTGCCAATAGTTGGTCTTGAGCCGTCTTGCTTGCTTACACTTCGTGATGAATTTAAAGTTTTGCTTGCTTCAGAGGACGCAAACCAGTTAGCGAATGTAGCCTATTTGTTTGAGGAATTTATTGTTAAGGAATTAGACGCAGGCCGCTTTAAAGTTTCTTTTCAGTCATTGCCGCAGCAGAAGGGTCTGTTGCACGGGCATTGTCATCAGAAAGCGTTTGGGCTTATGGACTCGATTGAACGTACGCTTCAAATGATCCCAAATCTTAAAGTTGAAACCATCAATAGCAGTTGCTGCGGCATGGCTGGCGCATTCGGTTATGACGCTCAAAATATTGAAATATCTAAACGTATGGGGGAGCTTGTTTTGTTTCCAAAAATCCGTCAAGCAGCTGAAGAATATCTTATTATTGCAGATGGAACCAGTTGTCGGCACCAGATTGCAAACGGAACTAGCCGTCGGGCAGAGCATGTTGCATGTACTCTTGAACGGGCTTTACCAAAAATAGAAGGATAGATGGTGGCCGCTATTATAGAATATAATAAGGATATTAACTCTACAAAAGACAAACCTATTCGTAGGTTGCTGTTACATGAGGAAATAGCGCAGCGTTTGCGCTGGCTAATATTTTCGGGGGAATTGATTCCCGAAGCACGGGTACAAGAGAAGGATCTTTGTGATAGATTTAATATCTCCCGAACGCCTTTACGGGAGGCTCTAAAAGTTTTAGCCTCAGAAGGCTTGATAACCCTACTCCCAAATCGTGGAGCTCGGGTGACCCGACTGACATCTGAAGATGCAGAGGAATTGTTTCCAGTGATGGGTGCGTTAGAAGCGCTTTCTGGCGAATTAGCATGTGCGTCTATTACGGATTCTCAAATAGCAGAAATAAAGGCAATGCATTACCAGATGGCACTTCATCATACTAGGTATGAACGCCAAGAGTATTTTTCTATTAACCAAAAAATCCATCGTAAAATTTTAGAAACTACCGGCAATACTATCCTTGCGAGCGTCTATAACTCCCTTGCAGGTCGAATCCGACGTGTACGTTATCTGGCTAATATTGATCGTGCTCGGTGGGACCAGGCAATGGTCGAGCACGCTCAAATATTAGCTGCGCTTGAAGCACGTGACGGAGTTAAATTGGCTGGTCTTTTAAAATCCCACCTGATGAGGACATTGGCGGCGGTAAAGGCTACGATTGAAGTGGGCTCATCAGAAAAAAATGGGTTTTAAGGTTCTTCAGCTTTGATTTGCTAACTGCGGAGTATTGCTCCAGTTTTTTTAATTACAGTTAAAACAATTTGTTCGGAAATATTCTCTATTTCAGCATCGTTAAGAGTATTTTCCTCTGGCTGTATTGTGATAGCAACGGCCAGTGATTTCTTCCCATCACCTATATTCTTACCGGAATAAATATCAAAAACCGTCACATCAGTAATTAACTTTCTGTCAACACTAAAAACTGCATTTACTACATCTCTGGAGGCAATATCCGCATCTAAAATAAAAGCAAAATCGCGTTCGACTTTTTGGAAAGAGGAGAGCTTTATAGTCTTACGCGCGGTGCTTCTTTTTCCCTTTGGTATCCCAAGATTATCAATATAAATCTCAAACGCCACGACGGGCTCGCTCAGACCCATGTCAATAATTATGCTAGGATGAATCTCACCGAAACGGGCTAGCATTTTTTTGGGCCCTTGGTGGACCACGCCCGCGCGTCCAGGGTGTAGATACATGGGAGCTTCTTGGGTGACTTGGAGACTCTCACTTCTTATCCCCATTTCCTCGAGTGCTGCAATTACATCAGCCTTAGCATCAAAAACGTCGGGGTTTCGGACTGACTGGGCCCAGTGACGAGTTGCTAAAGGACCGGCCCGAATGCCAGCCGCTACAATTGACTGATCTTTTGGTTTATTGCCTGAGAACTGTGGGCCAATTTCAAAAAGCGCGGAACATTCGATTCCTCTTTTACGGTTACGTGCTGCGGCGGTTATCAAATTTGGCAGGAGCGAAGGTCGCATGACATTTAGGTCAGAACTGATTGGGTTAATGAGCCGGGTACTATCAGCAATAGAACTGAAAAGTTCGCCATCTTTATGCGATATAAAAGAATAGGTCACGGCTTCTATCATACCACGTGACGCTAAAGCCCTTCTAGCCTGATTGCGGCGCTGGCCTAAAGGGGATAAGGCCTGGCTGGGCAAAGTATCTTCATTGTGAAGTTTAATGGTCGGAATTTTGTCGAAACCATAAATTCGGAGAACTTCTTCAACTAGACAGGTTTCATCTACGATATCACTTCGCCATGAAGGAACCGCAGCAATAAAGAAGTCGGCTTCTTCAATGACTTTAAACCCCAGAGCTACAAGAATGCGCTCGACTTCCCCATTGGAGATATCGACCCCACCCAGAGTTTTAATTCGTTTTTTCTGTAATTTGATAGTGCGCTGCCATTTAGGTTCATCGCCCGCTATTACCATGTGCGAAGGTTCTCCTCCACAGATTTCTAGAACCAATCGCGTTGCTATCTCCATCCCGTCAATCATGAAAGCGGGATCAATCCCGCGCTCGAAACGGTAACGTGCGTCTGATATAATATTAAGCTTGCGGCCGGTGACCGCCGTACGAACGGGATCAAAATAGGCACATTCTATAAAGACTTCGGTAGTACTCTCCGTACAGCCCGATTTTTCGCCTCCTATTACTCCGCCTAGACCTTCGGCACGGTGACTTTCATCACCTATCACGCAGATCTCTTCATCGAGATCGTATGTCTTTCCGTCTAAGGCCGTTATAGTCTCGCCTCTCCGTGCTAATCTGGGATGGATGTCCCCAACAACTTTACTTAAGTCGAAGACGTGTAGTGGCCGGCAGAGATCAAAGGTTAGGTAGTTTGTGATATCAACCAGAGCAGATATCGGTCGCAATCCTATAGCTAGAAGACGTTCCTTCATCCATGCAGGGCTATCTCCGTTAGTAACACCTTTAATGGTTCGGCCAATGAAGTATGGGCAGGCGGACTGTGTCTCTTCGGTGAACGCAAATTCAACTTTTCTTGGGCTTTCGAATGCGCCCAATATTGGCGTGGCATCAAGTCTCTTAAGCTTACCGAGTCCTGAAGCTGCCAAATCCCGGGCGATACCGCGAACACCTAAACAATCCCCACGATTGGGCGTAATGGCAATTTCTATAATTGGATCGTTTAAACCCATTACCTCGGCGGCCGAGGCGCCGATAGGTGTATCATCGGGTAGTTCGACGATACCCTCGTGCTCATCAGAAAGCCCCATTTCACGTTCCGAGAGTAGCATGCCACTACTCTCAACTTCTCGAATACTAGTTTTTTTTAGTTTTATACCTGTACCGGGAATAAAGCTCCCCTCGGGTGCAAAAACCCCCTTCATTCCGGTGGATGCATTTGGAGCACCGCAGACTACTTGAAAAGTTTGAGTGCCGTTATTTACCATGCAGACTTTAAGTTTATCGGCATTAGGGTGCTTAGCTGCTTCTACAACCAAACCTACAACGAAACTCTCTAATCCTCTTGATCGATCAGTGACTTTCTCTACCTCTAGTCCAATCATGGTTAGCCGGTCGAGCAAAATTTCTAGATCGGTATCTATTTCGAGGTGATCTTTAAGCCAATTTAGCGTAAACCTCATCGATTGAGACCTCCAACTAAACTGGGAACGTCTAAGGCGCTGAAGCCATAGTGCTTAAGCCATCTTAAATCGGTTTCGTAAAAAGTCCTGAGATCAGGTATACCGTACTTAAGCATGGCCAAGCGTTCGATGCCCATGCCAAAGGCAAAACCCTGGTATTCGGACGAAGCTATACCGCAGTTTTCAAGTACTTTTGGGTTAACCATCCCGCAACCCAAAATTTCTAGCCATTCTTCACCGTGTCCAATGCGAAATTGGCCCCCTTCACGAGTACAGCCTATATCGACCTCGGCAGACGGTTCTGTGAATGGAAAATAACTGGGCCGAAAGCGTACGGGTAGATTATCGACATCGAAAAATGCGCGGCAAAACTCAATTAAGCACCCCTTTAGGTGTCCCATATGCGTACCTTGATCGATCACCAAACCTTCCACTTGATGGAACATAGGCGAGTGTGTGGCGTCATAGTCACATCGATACGTTCGCCCCGGAGCAATGATACGGAAGGGCGGAGTGCCGTGTTGCATAGTTCGAATTTGAACCGGGGAGGTATGCGTGCGCAACACCATTCGCTCACTATCCGCTTCTCCAGGTAGGTAAAAAGTATCATGTTCCTGGCGAGCTGGGTGATCGGGGGGAATGTTAAGAGCGGTAAAATTATGCCAGTCATCCTCAATATCCGGACCTTCGACCACTTGTAGGCCCATTTCACCTAAAATAGCTACTACTTCGTCAATGGTTTGACTAATAGGATGTATACGACCCGTTTGTTCTGGCCGTATGGGTAGCGTAACGTCGACCTTTTCTTCCAGTAGCCGAGTCTGCAATTCACCTTTTGCTAGCGCTATTTTCCGCTTTTCGATTGCAGTCGTTATATCGCTTTTTATAGAATTTAATGACAGACCTACGGATTTACGTTCGTCTGGATCCATTGTGCCGAGGCCTTTCATTAACTCGGTCACTTTACCTTTCTTCCCTAATGCCTCAATGCGAAGGAATTCCAATTCACGGCTGTCAGCAGCATTAGTGACGGCTGTGATAAATTCTTCTCGAAGCGCATCAAAGTCTGGCATAACTTTTAATCTCACGATTTATTCAGGCCTGCATAATTATAGGCGCCGTAGTTCAAGAGGGCTCTAATAAACGCTATGGCAGTTAGATGAGTTAGCGTCAAGCCGCCTCGGCGAGAGCTTCCTGTGCTTGATCTACGAGGCTCTTAAAGGTCTCAGGCTCTCGTGCCGCCAGATCTGCCAAGATCTTGCGATCAACTTCGATGCCCGCTTTATCTAGCCCGCTCATGAATTTGGAATAACTTATCCCATGCTCACGGGCACCGGCATTTATTCTTTGTATCCAAAGTCGACGGAAACTACGTTTGCGCTGGCGGCGATCACGATAGGCGTACTGTAACCCTTTTTCGACGCGCTCTCGTGCTAGACGCAAATTGTTTTTAGAGCGGCCTCGATAGCCGCGGGCTAATTTAAGCAGTTTTTTCCGCTTGGCGTTTCGGGCTACGGCTCTTTTGACTCGTGACATGGCTTTCCTCTCGGTCGTTACGCGTAAGGCATATAAGATTTCACAATGCGCGAATCAGCATCGCTTAATAAAACAGTACCACGGGCCTTGCGTTTCATTTTTTGAGAACGTTTTCTAAGATTATGGCGCTTAAAAGCCACGCCGGCACGGACCTTGCCGGTAGCGGTTAGCCGGAAACGCTTTTTGGCGCTCGACTTTGTCTTAAGTTTGGGCATTTCGGTCTCCTCTTTTTTTGAGGTTCACGTACGGGCGCTGGGGCATGCCCTTTTTATTAGCCGCAGCCACCCGGGAAGCCGAGGTTATAGAGCTCGAAACGGAAAGTTGCAAGCCACCATTATTTGACTATTACATTTTAAAAGCAGATTGGAACAAGCTTAACTACCAATCTTTGGCCTAAGAATATGATGATGGTCTTTTGCATATAGACGGCTATCTTTGAAGTCGTTTGGATTAAGAACGCGCCCTACTAGGATTAATGCGGTTCGAGTAATTCCAGCGGCTTTTACTTTTTCACGAATATTGGAGAGCTGACCTTCGATAATCATTTCGTCAGGCCAACCAATTCGAAATGCGATGGCTACTGGACAGTCAGACCCGTAGCAAGGCGTAAGCTCACGGATCACTTTAGCAAGATTGTTAATGGAGAGATGGATAGCCAGTGTGGCCCCGCTTTTGCCCAATAAAGCTAAATTTTCGCTTTCCGGCATGTTTGAAGATCGGACGGTTGTTCGAGTAAGTATCACCGTTTGACTGACCCCGGCCAAGGTCAATTCACGTTTCATAGCAGCAGCTGCTGCTGCATAAGCAGGCACACCAGGCGTTACGTCGTACTCTATACCCAGAGAGTCGAGCTTACGCATCTGCTCTGCGATCGCACCATACAATGAGGGGTCGCCAGAATGGATACGTGCTACGTTGAGGTTATTGTTACAAGCGGCTTCTATTTCAGCAATGATAGCATCCAGGTGTAGGGGTGCAGTATCTAAAATGCGGGCCTTAGGGTCTGCCTCTGCCAATACCGCTTTAGGGACTAAAGAACCAGCATAAAGGATGACGTCTGCCTTCCGGATAAAATTAATTCCCCTTACTGTAATAAGGTCCGGAGCACCAGGACCTGCACCGATAAAATGTACAGTCATTTGGTGATTAAATCATTACACGAAAAAGTCATAAAACCCTCATAAGCGATTATTGGAGGTATCCATTTTTTTGGCGTACCCGCGCGGTGCATAAATCCAGCTATTTATTCCGCGTTTTATTAACCGTGTTTGGCTGTTACCAATCAATACTAGGGTGAGCATATCAGCTCGGCTGGGTTCAAGTTCGTCAAGGCGGATAACATCTATGGCCTCGCCTTCCCGGCCAAGATTACGCCCAAGAATGACAGGTGTTTCTGGTGCCCTATACATTAGCATGGTTTCGCGCGCAACAACTAGTAGCCGCCGCCGCCTCTTAGAAACTGGATTGTAAAGGGCGCAAATAAAATCACCATCCGCTGCGGCAGCTAATCTTTTCTTTATAACCTCCCAAGGTGTTAACAAATCGGAAAGGCTTATTGTGCAAAAGTCGTGCCCGATGGGTGCTCCCGCTCTTGCGGCGACGGCCTGGATGGCTGAGATTCCCGGTTCCACACGAATCTCAAGACGATTCCAGCTAGGATTATTTTCGTGGTCTAAGAGCTCGAAGGTCAAAGCCGCTAGCGCATAGATTCCAGCATCGCCGGAGCTTACAAGAGCGACGTGTGAGCCGTCTGCGGCGCGGTCAAGCGCCAGACGCACCCGTGCCTCTTCTTCTGTGAGTATAGAAGTCTGGGTAGGCTTGTTTACAATCACGTCTTTAATCAAATTGAGATATAGATCATAGCCGACCACAAGGTCTGCATCTGTAAGAGCCTGAGTGACATAAGGTGTTCGCCACCCACTATCGCCTGGCCCGATCCCAACGACGGTGAGTCGACCTTGCTTTTTTCCCACATTATAAGGGTCGATTCCCTGCTGAGATAAACTTAAAGCGCATGTTGCGCGGGTTGATTTTTTCTTAGGTACGACTAGCTCTCCATTTTGTCCAACAACTGCTAACGCTGCTGCTTCGGCAACGCCGTGACATCCAACTTCGTCAAAGACAATATCTGATGGATTAGCAAGCCGTGGGGTTTCAGCTTCTAGTTCGTCAACTGTGAAAAAGCGCGCAGGAACAGCAAAATGATTGGCTAGGGCATGGATAGCAATTTCATCAGCTTTGATATCGAGGGAGGCTACGCAAGCAATGCTTTCAGATGCTAACTTAGCTGTTGCTATGGTTTTTTCCGCTAATGATATAAGCTCCTCAGGTTCACATCCGCGCTCACACCCTATTCCGAGAGCCATTACAGGTGGATGCAAAGCTAAATTATTAATAGTATCAGCTTGTACCTTGTGTGTAACCGAAATGGAGGGTGATGCTTTTTTTGAGAAAGAAACATTAGAATTTTGTAACCACGTCGCGTCGCCACTTTCAATTTTCAGTCCAACTGCTTCTCCTGCCAGTAAGGATGCTGCTATATTTTTTGCCATATTCGGATTACTTGATTTCCAACCGGATGGCGGCTCGTCCAAGGCAAAGCCTAGGCTTAAATCACCCGCTGTGGTGATCGCCGGTTTTATGTTAAGTTTGGCTGCCAATTCACGCGCTATCCGGTTTGCACCATTATGACCGCCAAGCAGCGGGATTACTGTTAGACCGTCCTCAGACATAGCTAAAACGGGTGGTTCCTTTTTTTTATCCGATATCAAGGGTGCTAGAGCTCGGATGAGGATACCCGCTGCACAAACCCCAATGATCGGTTTACCAATAATAAACAAGTACTGTAAATGTTTTTTGGTGTTGCTAAAGGTTTTGTTTCCGCCTTCTGTACGGTTCTCTAGACCATGCACCATCGCGTTAGGGATGGTTTTGGCAAGCTTGCTTGCTAATTTATGCCCCGCTGGCGTTATTGCAATAAAAACAGGAGCGGTCATAGATCGTGTCCTTCTTTTGGACGGCGAATTAAGATCATGGAAAAATATGGGACTTTGTTGGCGTCTACCTGGTCTAAATTTAGGGTAATTTGGTTTGACATTGAGGCGTGCTCAACATAATGAGCGTATTGATTCAGACCTAAGCGATTGATGACTCTACAGACTTTTTTGAAATGACGGCCAACCTTCATGACGGCTACTGCTTGGGAAGAATTAATACGGTCTATCAATTCGATCTCGTCTAAAGGGCCTGGGACAATAGAAAGGGTCTCGTTTCTTGATACTAACGGAACACCTATAGCTGCTGCGGAGGCGCCAAGCGATGAGACACCTGGAACTACGCAGGTTGGAAATTTGTTGGATAGTCTGATAAAAAGATACATAAAGGAGCCGTAGAGAAAGGGATCTCCCTCACAAAGCACTGTGACATCCAGGTTTTTACGTAAGTGGAAGCTGATTTCATCAGCATAGCGGTCGTAGACGTTGTGGGCAGGGAACTGCCCCGGAATCATAGGCATTCGCATATTAATTTCGGTCTTACCAGGTGGGATGTGTGGCGCTGCAATAGCACGTGCTAAGCTTTCTCCAACGTCTGGTGCTGGATAAGCTATAATTGGCGTTTTCTCAATGATGCGAAGTGCTTTGAGAGTGATCAATTCAGGGTCGCCAGGCCCAATTCCTAATCCATAAAGGGTGCCAGTCATTTTTTTTCTGCCCGTAATTGCCAAACTTCCATTAGTGGTTGGAGGCTGGAAAAACGACCAATAGGACTTTCATGAGCAATGGAAAATTTTGTTATTTTGCCACCCCACTTTTCTCGAAGTTTTAGGAGCGCTTCTTGTGTTTGTAGGGTTACTGCATTGGCAACTAATTTCCCATGGAGTTGTAGTCTGTTCCAGCACGCGAGCATCAGGTTTATGTCAGAAACGCCACCACCTACAAAAATAGAATTCGGATTACCTTGTATTTTTTTAAATACGTCCGGAGCGCGCCCAGCGACTATCTCAAGGTTTGGCACACCTAGGTTTCGCGCATTTGCGCGGATAAAATTAAACCGGGTTTTTTTGCTTTCTATGGCAATTGCACGAGCACTAGGAACAAGGCGCAGCCACTCAATTGCTATGGCACCTGATCCAGCTCCTACATCCCAAAAAAATTCGTTCGGTAGAGGCGAGAGGGCAGCTATAGTAGCCGCACGAACTTCGTATTTTGTTATCATGTTATCATGCTGAAATGCTGACTCTGGTAGGCCAGGCACGCGCGACCAGACAGTTGCATTGGGTCCGGCTAGGCATTCGACAGAAATGGTGTTTAGTGCGCTTAATTTTTGCGATTTCCATTCGGCCGCTATGTTTTTTACAATCCTTTCTTTCTTACCACCCATATGCTCGAAGGTGGTAATCTGGCTGTCTGGATAGCCTTTGGCGACTAGTAATCTTGCTAATTTAGCGGGTGTAGTGCCGTCCCAACTGAGTATGAGCAATTTCGCATTTGGATATAAATATAAGTTTACCGCTTCTAATGGTCGCCCGTGTACCGTTATGCATTCAACCTCTGGGGTGGACCAGCCTAATCGTGCAGCGGCGAGAGAAAAAGCACTAGGAGCAGGAATTATAGTCATGGTTTCAATACCAAAACGTTGGACTAATCTAGAGCCAATACCAAAGTGCATGGGATCGCCTGATGCTAATACGACGACACGTCTACCTATATTTTCGCTAACCGCATCTATGCCGGATTCTAAATTTTTTCCCCAGCTACACTTTTTCGCTTTGGCATCTTTTACTTTAGAAAGATGTCGATATCCCCCAACTAATACCTCGGCATTTTGTATAGCGTCTAGAGCAACAGGAGGGAGTCCATTGATTCCTTCTTCACCAAGCCCAACGATCGTTAGCCACTGCGCTGACGCCATTGTCATCTTTGCCTCCCCAGTAAGAGCGCGTTTACAGCAGCCGCCGCCATGGCGCTACCACCAAGACGGCCACGCAGGGTAATGTAGGGTGTACTCCCTGCGTGCTCGATTAGAGCTTCTTTGGATTCGGTTGCACCAATGAAGCCAACTGGAAAGGCAAATATAGCTGCAGGCTTTGGCGCGCCATCCGACAAGAGTTCTAGCATCCGGTACAGAGCGGTTGGTGCATTGCCGAAAACGACGAGAGAGTTTTCGATATCATTTGTCCAGAGATCAACGGCTGCTGCTGAACGCGTATTCAACTTATCTGCTGCTATTTTTGGTGTGTTGGGGTCGTTTAAAGTGCAAATGACAGCATTTTTTTTTGGTAGTTTTTTTTTCATAATTCCGGCGCCAACCATCTCTGCGTCGACCAAGATATTTGCTCCATTGTTCAGGGCCGTTCGGGCGGTCTCGGCAGGTAGGCCTCCCCAAGCTATATTTTCTAGGATTTCTGGTATGCCACAAGCATGGACTAGACGCTCTGCTATTGGCCTAATCTCATTTGGTAAGCGAGAAAAATTACACTCTCGGCGTAAAATTTCAAAGGAGCGGCGATAAATTTCATTTGGGTTTCGGATATACTGAAACACGGTAGTCCTCTCACAAACGGCACTCAATCTTTTTTATGTGCATTGTTGTGATCGTGATGATGGTCGCTATCATGGTTATGGTTGTGCCCATGGTGATGATGGCCGTGGTGGACTCCGTGGTCTGAGGCTTCATGGCCATCTGTCCCGATACCCACCACATGGTGGTGATGGCCCACTTGGGCGGCCCCATGGTCATGTTCATAACCGATAATTTGCTCACGGTATTTACATAATAAGCAATTCATATTGTTTGAACCATTCAGGGCTTCTTCAATACGATCGAGAAAGCAATCGATTAATTGTTCGTGGTCATTCAAATAACTTGCTTTAACAATTTCGATGTTAGGGTTTGCCGTCGCTATTTCATCGGCCCAGGTATAGATGCGTCGAACCAAAATCCCGGTAAAAAGAAAGTACGGGAAGACAATGATACGTTTGTACCCCAGTTTAAGAACGCGCTCGAGGCCTTCATTCACCAATGGAAAAGCAACACCTGAATAGCTAACTTCCGCCCAACCGAACCCCATGCCTTCCCATAACATACGTGTTACCTTTGAGACATTAGAATTAGCATCCGAATCGTTAGTTCCACGACCAACAACCATTAAAAGAGTGTCCTTACGGGGTATAGAATTACTTGCGTTACGCTCGGCCTCTTCGATGCGATCCTGGGCAGCACGCAAAAGTTTAGAATCTATAGCTAATTCACGGCCAAAAACCATCTCGATACCTGGGTTTTCAGCACCAAAATTATTAATCTCAGAAGGAAGGTCATTTTTTACATGACCGGCGGCGAATAACATACCAGGAAGGCAAACAATTTTCTTTGCCCCTTTTGCCTTCAGTTTTTCAAGCCCAGTCCGGATTATTGGTGTGGCGAACTCTAGGAAGCCACTCTCAATTTCAATCTCGGGAAGACGGTTCCTTAGGTGAAAGGCGAGAGAGTTAAACTCTTCAATAGCAAAGTCATCGCGGCTACCGTGGCCACATATCATTACAGCATGTTTATCCATCATACGCTTGGTCCTTGCCTTCGAGCGTGCCATCAGGGAACGTCATTATCTAGCGACGTCCACTTCTTATTTCCCGGTCATGACCTCTAGGAAATACGGAAGCAAGGCGACTATACAATTATTGTGAATAAGGGAAAGCACAAATTTTGAAAATTAAATATATATGGGCCTGAGGAGAAATTTAGACTAAATATTTTAAAGTTAAAAAAGCTATAGGCTTGGCTGATTGATAGAATTTAGGATATTCACGAATTACAGTATATGATTAAATTCTCACACGTGAGAGTTGACCTTAGTGGCTTTCAGCGAGCATGCTCTACTTATGTTTATATTTGATTCCCTAGGTGAAGCGCAAAACCCATATATTGAGCTGTACCCGTTCATACTTTTGGTGATGGCGATTCTAGTAGAGGCTTTTGTCGGGGATAGAAATTATATAACGCGCTATGTGAAGCATCCAGTTATATGGATTGGTGATCTTATTGGCTTTCTGGACCGGAAGCTAAACCGTGACAAACGGAGTAACCTAGCCCGATTAATTAGAGGTGTCCTCGTAGTCCTAGTTGTCATTGCGTTAGTAGGTACCTTCTCGCTTGGCGTTTCCTGGTTAGCCTTCTCTCATCCGTGGGGTTGGGTGATAGAATTTATTTTTATAATTTCGCTGTTAGCAGGGCGTTCGCTATATGATCATGTGCTGCTTGTGGCGCGAGGGCTTGAAGTGAGCGTTGAGTCGGGCAGAGATGCTGTTCGTCATATTGTAGGGCGAGACCCCGTGGCATTGGATGAGCATGGCATAGCTCGTGCGGGAATTGAATCTTTGGCAGAAAACTTTGCCGATGGCGTTGTTGCTCCAGTATTTTGGTATGTAGTACTAGGGTTTCCTGGGATTGCTATCTATAAGGCTGTTAACACTATGGATTCGATGATTGGCTATAAGAATACCCGTTATCGCTACTTTGGGTTTGCTGCCGCCCGTCTTGATGATGCGTTAAATTTTTTACCAGCACGATTCTCTGGGATTCTAATCATTATCGCTGCCATATTTGTTCCGCGTGCTAGCCTTAGAGAAGCTCTTAGAATATTTATAAGAGATGGGAGCAAGCATCGTTCGCCAAATGCGGGTTGGACAGAGGCGCCGGTGGCGGGGGCGCTTGACCTGGCGCTTTCTGGTCCCCGTCGATACGTTGATGGTGTAGAAAATGATCCTTGGATTGGGACTGGTCGAGCACGGGTTACTGTTTCGGACATTCATCGCGCACTTTATCTTTATATTGTAGCTAATATCCTGAATATTATCGTGGTTGTCGCATTGCTGCTGTTGCGGATTAGTCTATTAAAATAAGATTTGGAAAGGTTTTTTATGGCCGAGCATACATACGAGCATGGGCGTCTCGATTTGCCCTTTGTTGGCCATTGTACATTTGCTAAGCAGCCCGCTTGCCTTGATTGGGATAATATCCAAGCGGACGTAGCGGTATTGGGAGCACCATTTGATATGGGGACTCAGTATCGTGCGGGTGCGCGATTTGGCCCGCGAGCTATTAGGGAAGCATCCACTTTGTTCTCATTTGGACACGGTGGAGCGTATGATCACGAAGATGACGTTACTTATCTTCCAACAGATCAAGTTACCATCGTTGATATTGGAGACGCAGATATTATCCATACTGATACAATAAAGAGCCACTACAATATAGAATCTGGAGTGCGCCATATCCTTGATGCTAAGGCGCTACCCCTAATTTTAGGAGGTGATCATTCGGTACATATCCCATGTATTCGCGCATTTGATGGTCAGGGTCCTATACAAATCATCCACATTGATGCACATCTAGATTTTGTTAATGAGCGCCACGGGGTGCGCTATGGTCATGGTAACCCGCTGCGCCGAGCATCTGAAATGGATCATGTTGTGGGTTTTACTCAGCTTGGAATTCGTAATGTTTCCTCATCTAATAAATCGGATTACGATGCAGCCCGTGCGGCGGGTTCAGATATACTTTCTGTTCGCGATGTTAGGCGTTTGGGAACTGAAGGTGTTTTGGCTCGAATACCCGAACATATTAAATACTACTTGACGGTTGATATAGATGGCTTTGATCCTTCTATTGCGCCAGGGACTGGGACTCCAAGCCACGGAGGGTTTCTCTATTATGAGGTCTTGGAAATTTTACAAGGTTTAACGGAAAAGGGAGAAATAATTGGGATAGATTTGGTTGAGGTCGCTCCTGATTATGATCAAACGGGGGCCACGGCCTTTCTGGCCGCACAACTTCTAATGAATCTACTGGGTTTTATCTTCTATGCGAAGGGTAAGTTTGGGTAGATCTCTTAAGGTAGATCACTTAGATAACTAGATACACGTAATTCCTATAACGACAAAGACGGAGCCTGGCAGGCAGGTCTGTTACATGTGTTTTGCGATAAAACTTTTGTCTCGTAGAACTTTTGAGTTTGGTCAATAGTCTAGAAAACTCCGAAGTTTGCGTGACCTACTAGGATGTTTTAGTTTTCGCAGGGCTTTTGCTTCGATCTGGCGAATACGTTCACGGGTAACCGAGAATTGTTGTCCGACCTCTTCCAAAGTATGATCAGTGTTCATGCCTATTCCAAAGCGCATGCGAAGTACGCGTTCCTCGCGCGCGGTTAAAGACGCTAGTACGCGCGTTGTTGTTTCGCGAAGATTTGCATGAATTGCAGCTTCGAGTGGCTGAACAGCATTCTTATCCTCTATAAAATCACCTAAATAACTGTCTTCCTCGTCACCGATAGGGGTTTCAAGACTAATTGGTTCTTTAGCTATCTTTAAAACTTTTCTAACTTTATCTAAAGGCATGGAGAGTTTATTCGACAGTTCTTCCGGCGTTGGTTCGCGACCTATTTCATGCAGCATCTGGCGGGAAGTTCGGACCAACTTATTAATGGTTTCGATCATGTGCACTGGTATTCTTATGGTTCGAGCCTGATCCGCAATGGATCGGGTGATCGCCTGGCGAATCCACCAAGTTGCGTAAGTCGAAAACTTGTAACCGCGACGGTACTCAAATTTATCTACAGCTTTCATTAAGCCAATATTGCCTTCTTGAATAAGGTCTAGGAATTGGAGACCGCGATTCGTATATTTTTTTGCAATAGAAATTACTAAGCGCAAATTGGCCTCGATCATTTCTTTTTTTGCTTTAGTCCCTTCACGCTCACCCTTCTGGACGGTCCCAACAATTCGCCGGAATTCTGTGATCGGCAGCCCAGCTTCTTGTGAAACGTCATTAATATTATTTCGAATATGCTTAATGTCGTCCTTGTATCGAGTTGCGAAGCGTTCCCAGGCTTTAGTTTTCTTTCCGACACGCCGTAACCATGTGGGATCAAGCTCTGAACCGCGGTATTCTTCAAGGAATGTTTCCCGCTTTACGCGGGAGCCTGTGGCTAGACGCAACAGTTTTCCTTCAAGGCCAATTAACATACGATTTAAATCGTATAGTTGTTCGACTAGCTGTTCTATACGAAGATTATTAAGGTGAACTTTACCCATTAACTCGACGAGGTCTTGGCGTAACTTATTATATCGTCTTTCTTGTGCTGGCTTTATGTCTTCACTTTTTTGGATAGCCTCCAGCCGGGTTAATTGTAGCTTATGCAGTTTTTTGTAGGTTTTATTAATAGTCTCAAAGTTTTTAATGATTTCTGGCTTGAGCTTTTCTTCAAGAGCAGCTAGCGACAGATTGTGTTCTGAGTCTTCATCGTCATCTTCGTCGCTATTTTCGGTGCTCTCAATGTCTTTTTCGCGTTCGCTATCCGACTTGTCCGGCGGTTTTATCTTTTTTTGTTCTTCTATTGGTTCCGTTTTTACTTCTTCGATAACATCAATCTCTTCTTCATCGTTTTCGTTGATGTTATTGGATCCAGGTCCACCTCCGTGCGTCGCCTCAAGATCAATAATATCCCGCAAGTGAATTTCTTCATTTAATAGAGCATCGTGCCATTGGACAATTGCGCGAATAGTCAGTGGGCTCTCGCAAATACCACCAATCATCATATCGCGGCCAGCCTCAATGCGCTTCGCAATAGCAATTTCTCCTTCACGGGATAATAATTCAACAGAGCCCATCTCACGTAAATACATGCGCACTGGATCATCAGTTCGACCAAGGTCTGATTCATCAACATTACCGCTTGCCTTAGCAGGTTCTGTCTCCGTGGTTTCTAGGTTATTTGCGGCTTCTTCGGCTTCTTCATTTTCAACTACGCTAATACCCATCTCTGAGAGCTGGGACATTGTATCTTCAATTTGCTCTGACGATACTTGGTCTGGCGGCAAGGCGGTGTTTAGATCATCGTAGGTGATAAATCCTTGTTCCTTGCCCTTGGCGATCATTTTTTTTACTGTTGCACCAAGTGCATCAATCACTGGTGAATCTCCGCCTACCGCCTGCGGAGGCCTTGTTTGTGCTGTCGCTGCTGCTTTCGCCAATGTCTTTAACCTCTATTACTATGCCCTGTTAAAAATATATGTGAATTTGTAAACCCTTCGCAAAGATCCTTTATTTGCTTTTTCATGAATTAAACAAGGTATCATCGTCTTCTAATTGAAGGGCTAACTTTTGTTGTGTCAAAATTTGTAATCGCCTGGTGGCTTCTTCTGAAGGACTTTCAAGACTGATGCGCTTCGCTTCCTTTATTTCTTCTGCTAAACCGTCATTACGGGACATCTTCAGCGCATCTTTCCAACCCGATAATACCATATTCCGCATTGCATCCGGACGAGAAAAAAAACTGTGACCGTACACATGCGGGCTCAATACGCGACTCAAAATATCGGCAAAACCATTCTGGTTAAGATGAGAAATTAAGCCAGCAGAATCAAGTCCTGGTTCTTCAGCCAGCGTGTTTAAGACCTGTTGACGTAGCTTGTCAAGCTCCTCGGTCGAGAATGTGAGATTCCCAAGAGCTTCACCCATTTCGTCAAAACAGTCGGGATGGTTGATTATTGTTGCAATAAGCGCCATATGGCGGATTTTTGACGCATTCAGGGGAGTTGTCGCTGTATCGCTATGAACGTGAATATTTGAACCTGAATTAGGGGCACCAGAATATCCCTTTGATCGGCGTTCATGCCATTTATGTTGATTGATAGGGTTTGACCAGAGCCTTTCTCCAAAAATACGTGAAAAATGAACTCGAACGTTAGAGTCTTGGATCTTCCGGGTATAATCCTTAAGACGAGCTTCCAGCCCGGCACGCGCCTCTGCGGTACTTGGCAGCCTATCACCCGTTTCAACGCGCCAAAGAACCTCTGATACTGGCTGGGCTTTGCTCAAAACCTTTTGAATTGCTGGCACTCCACCCAGTTTGAGAAGATCGTCTGGATCTTTATTTTCTGGAAGCGTCGCGAACCGAAGGCCGTAGCCCGGTTTTAAAAGCGGAAGGGCTTTTTCCGCAGTCTTAATAGCTGCACGTGTTCCAGCAGCATCCCCGTCTAAGCAAACTATAGCCTCATGGTTCATTCTCCATAGGAGCTGAATTTGATCTTCGGTTAAGGCGGTACCGAGGGGTGCTACGCAGCCGTTGAAGCCAGCTTGTGAGAGAGAAATAACGTCCATATAACCTTCTACGACAATCAAATTCTCGTTTTTACGAATAGCCGAGGTTGCATGGTGTAGGCCGTATAGTAAGGCGCGCTTTCGAAATAACATCGTTTCAGGTGAATTAAGATACTTGGGCTCACCGTTTTCAAGAGTACGCCCGCCAAAACCTACAACTCGTCCGCTCCTGTCACAAATTGGGAAGATGACCCGGCCTCGAAATCGGTCGTAACTTTCGCGCGAACGGACTTGTTGACTATCTTCTGGCTTTATAATTAACCCAGCTGCAATGAGTTGTCCTTCGTCGATACTTTGTTTAGCCATATATGATTTTAGGCGGTTACGGCTTTCGGGAGCAAAGCCTAGGCGAAATTGTTTTATTGTCGCACCCGCTAAACCCCGGCGTTCAAAATATGCGAGTCCTTTCCGACCTTCCTTACTATGCAGCTGATGCTCGAAATATTTTGTAGCAAGCTCAAGCACCTCCCTCAATGTTTGGCGTTGTTTTTCTACTTCGCGCTCTTCAGGTGTGTTTGTTGGGACCTGAAGTCCAAGTTCAAAAGCAAGTTTTTCGACAGCTTCAGGAAAATTTAGACCCTCACTTTCCATTATGAAATCAAATACGCTGCCATGGGCTTGGCAGCCAAAGCAATGATAGAATCCTTTCTCTTCGTTAACCGTAAATGAGGGAGTTTTTTCCTTATGGAAAGGACATAAGCCTGTGTGTTCGCGGCCTTTACGAACCAGTTTGACCTTACGTTCAATAATTTTAGTCAAGTCAGCTCGATTACGGAGTTCGTCGAGGAATTGTTCGGAAAAAGCCATTGAAATTTTTAGTTTGTCCCTATCTCAACTGCTTAAAACTAAGTATTAATATAGTACTATTTAGACTGGAACCAATTGTCTGGGAATTTTATGTCAAAATCGTCAATTAAGTTTTTTCTTAACTAAACCGCTGACCTTACTAAAATCCATTCGCCCTGGGAAACGTTCCTTTAATGCTCCCATTACCTTACCCATATCTTTTAGCGTTGATGCATTAACTTCGACAATAATAGAATTTAGCGCTTCGGTCATCTCGTCTTCTGACATTTGGCGCGGTAGAAATCTTTCAATCACAGCAATTTCACTAGTTTCTTGTTTTACGAGTTCCATACGGCCTCCTTTCTCAAAGGCATCTATGCTTTCCCGACGTTGTTTAATCATAGATTGTAGGAGAGCTAAAATTTCGTCGTCGCTTATGCCTTCAGTGTTCCCTTTAGTACGAGCAGCAATGTCACGGTCTTTTATTGCTGCCAGTATTAACCTTAATGTTGAAACAGCGACGGTTTCTTTGTCTTTCATCGCTGATTTAAAAGCGTTGCTGAGCATTGCTCGCATAGTCGCCCCCTGTTATTTAATCAATCACCGACGGTTATGCATTATGAGAGATTTAATCATATAAAACTGCTTTTGCTGGATAGCGTAACGTATACTCTGTTAAAACGCAACGAGTCATATTTTGCTAACCATCTGAAATTACATAATATTTTTTATTTAGAGTCTTGACCGTGGACCTTTGTTAGCTTAGAAATTCTGAATTATCCGAGATCAATTAATGATCAGGGTTATTTGATAATAATGAACGTTTCGCATACAGCAAGGTCCAACCAGGGGAACGATCCTCGGGAGGACGATCTGTCCGTGGCCATGGCTCACGGTTTGGATGCTGCTTTAGTTTTGGATACAGGTGAGGTCTTTTGGGGTCGAGGTGCGGGAGCAAGCTCTGAAGTCGTCGGTGAAGTCTGCATTAACACTTCAATGACTGGTTACCAAGAAGTTTTGACCGATCCAAGCTACTCGGGTCAACTAATAGCCTTTACTTTCCCTCATATCGGTAATGTAGGAACTAATCTAGAAGATTCAGAAGCTTTAGCGCCGGCGGCTTTGGGTTGTATCTTGAGAGAATCTATTTCTGAGCCAGCGAACTGGCGTGCAATTCAGCATTTTAATACCTGGCTCAAATCATTTGGTATTACGGCGATCACTGGTGTAGATACGCGTCGACTGACTAACCACATTCGTAACTCTGGTGCGCCGTCTGGTACTCTAATTTTTACGCCAGGGAGTGTTCCTGATATCACGTATGCTCACAACAAGGCCCTGCATTTTCCGGGACTTGAAGGTATGGATCTTGCTAAAGAGGTAACTTGCAAGGAAGCTTATAATTTTAATGAGTTAGAGAAGAATCTAGGAACAGGCTCTTTTTATGAACCCAATTTGAAATATCATATCGTCGCCGTCGATTTCGGTGTAAAACGTAGTATCTTAGATTGCTTAGTACAAATGGGGTGTAAAGTCACAGTTGTGCCGGCCTTTATAACAGCTAAGGAAATTTTGGGTATTGAACCTGATGGTGTCTTTCTTTCAAATGGCCCTGGTGATCCAGCAGCAACGGGCTCGTATGCCGTTCCAATGGTCCAGGAGATTGTGCAATCAGGATTGCCTTTATTCGGTATTTGCCTTGGTCACCAAATACTCTCGCTTGCTTTAGGAGCGAAGACCCGAAAGATGCATATTGGCCACCGGGGCGGTAACCAACCAGTAAAGCACATAGAATCAGGAAAGGTTGAAATTACCAGTCAAAATCATGGTTTTGTTGTTGATCGAGATACTTTACCTTCAGGGGTCATTGAGAGCCATATATCGCTTTTCGATAATTCTAACGAAGGAATAAGTGTAGAGGGTAAACCGGTGTTTTCGGTTCAATACCACCCAGAAGCGTCGCCAGGGCCTCAGGATAGCCGATACCTGTTCAAGCATTTTGTCGATTTAATCAAGGACTAAAGGTATGAGTGATGTTGTAAAAAGGCTCATTGCATCTATTACGAGTTGTACGGATAAAGAGACAAGCCCCGCAGTTATCGTTGAGCAAGTGAAGCGAATTGCGTTGAATTTAGCAAAAGATACATCTTGGGTCCGGCCTGAATACTATGAGATTGATAAAGAACAGGGTATGGGAATAACGGTGCTTAATCGTGAGGGTGAGGGCTCTGCTTTTGTTGAAGTAATATCTTGGATGCCGGGTTTGGGTATTGAGCCACACGATCATCAGACATGGGGCGTTGTTTTAGGAATAAATGGAATTGAAACAAATATTGGGTGGCAGCGACTGGATGATGGGTCCAGGCCAGGCCATGCTAAACTTACAAAAGTAAGCGAAACTAATATTGGGAAAGGTGAAGCGGTGCATTTCTTGCCCGATGATATACATTCGGTATTCAATAATGGTGACGGACCTTCGCTTTCATCACATATATATGGTCGTGATCTGGCAAATGTTGAACGCTCGGAATTTGACCCCATCAATAAACTGGAGCGTCCTTGTCCGAAAAGAATAAGGAAGTCACATGATTAAATTAAACAAAAACTAGAATGCCTAAAAGGACAGATATAGAATCAGTTTTGATAATTGGCTCTGGCCCAATTGTTATTGGCCAGGCCTGTGAGTTTGACTATTCAGGTGTACAAGCTTGCAAAGCGCTTCGAGAGGAAGGCTATAAAGTAATCCTAGTCAATTCCAACCCAGCAACAATTATGACTGATCCGGATATTGCTGATGTAACATATGTTGAGCCAATTACTACGGAAATTTTAGAAAAAATAATCGAAAAGGATCGTCCATGTGCGTTACTACCCACAATGGGAGGGCAAACTGGGTTAAACACTGGGATAGATCTAGCGAACAAGGGTGTTTTGGAAAGACTTGACGTCGAGATGATAGGCGCAGATGCCAAAGTTATCGCTAAGGCGGAAGATCGCAAGCAATTTCGAGATGCCATGAGGCGAATTGGTTTAGCGTGTCCAGAGAGCCATATTGTACATGATATAAAGGAAGCTCGCGAGGCTCTCGAAACCATTGGTCTACCCGCGATAATTCGACCTTCTTTTACACTTGGAGGTATAGGGGGAGGCGTCGCTTATAACCTAGATGAGTACGAACAGATTGTGGCTGGTGGTCTGGCGGCATCACCGACAATGGAGGTTTTGGTTGAAGAATCGGTTCTCGGCTGGAAGGAATTCGAGATGGAAGTAGTGCGCGATAGAGTAGATAATTGTATAATTATCTGTTCTATTGAGAATGTTGACCCCATGGGTGTACATACAGGAGATAGCATTACCGTAGCGCCAGCTCTGACATTGTCAGATAAAGAGTATCAAAAGATGCGTAACGCTTCTATCGCGGTCCTTCGAGAAATTGGTGTTGATACTGGCGGATCAAATGTCCAGTTTGCTGTGGATCCAGAAACGGGTCGTCAAATAGTGATAGAAATGAACCCGCGCGTATCGCGTTCGTCCGCGTTAGCCTCCAAAGCAACAGGTTTCCCCATAGCCAAGATTGCAGCTAAGTTGGCCATTGGCTTCACTTTAGACGAACTTAGGAACGATATAACGGAAACGACCCCAGCTAGTTTCGAACCTACGATCGATTATGTGGTTACTAAGATACCACGGTTTACATTTGAGAAATTTCCGAATACCGAGCCGGTACTTACAACCTCTATGAAATCAGTAGGGGAAGCTATGGCTATAGGAAGAAGCTTCGCTGAGTCGCTTCAGAAGGCGCTCAGGTCTACAGAAACGGGTCTCACTGGATTTAATGAAGTGGAAATAGAAGGAGCCATGGTAGGTGGTGAACTTAACCGGGTTGTAGTACAGGCTGTTTTGTCTCAAAAGCGCCCTGAGCGAATACGTTATATTGCGCAGGCTATCCGTCTTGGCATGACTAATGAAGAAATTAGACGTGCGTGTGGTTTCGATACTTGGTTTCTCGACCAAATTAGGAGCATTGTTGAAGAGGAACAATTTATATCTAAACAAGGTTTGCCTGAGGATAAGATTGGAATGCTCTGTTTAAAGAAAAAGGGTTTTTCGGATGAGCGTTTAGCCGAATTAACCAGTGGTGATTCTAGGGAAGTGTTACGCAAGCGTCGGGCCTTAGGTGTTAGACCGGTTTTCAAACGGGTCGATACGTGTGCGGGGGAGTTTTTCAGTCAGGCAAGTTTTATGTATTCGTCCTACGAAGGTGATGGCATCGGACCGCCGGAAGATGAGTCTGGTTCCACCGAACGAAAAAAAATAGTTATTATTGGGGGAGGTCCAAACCGGATAGGACAGGGTATCGAGTTTGATTACTGCTGCGTGCATGCTGCCACAGCGCTGCGGGAGGTCGGGATTGAAGCTATTATGGTAAATTGTAACCCAGAGACAGTGTCAACTGACTATGATATCTCGGATCGGTTGTTTTTTGAGCCACTAACGGCTGAGGATGTTATAGAATTATTGTTTACCGAAGGGAGTAAGGGAGATCTTCTCGGTTGTATTGTTCAGTTAGGAGGACAAACACCTCTTAAGCTAACAAAAGCCATCAATTTGGCGAATATTCCTATACTCGGGACTAGCCCTGATAGTATTGACTTAGCTGAAGATCGTGAACGCTTTCAAGCCCTTCTTAAAAAGTTGGATTTGCGTCAACCTATCAATGGCCTGGCACGTTCAGAAGAAGAGGCAATTGTGGTTGCGGGGAAAATTGGTTATCCGCTAGTAATCCGGCCGTCTTATGTACTTGGAGGCCGTGCTATGGAAATTGCATACGACGAGGGGTCTTTAAAACGCTTTATGGAGGAGGCAATGTTAGTGTCTGGAGATGGCGCTGTCCTTCTCGATAGCTATTTAGAGAATGCTATTGAGGTTGATGTCGATATTTTAGCAGACGGCAACAAAGTTTTTATTGCCGGTATTATGCAGCATATTGAGGAAGCGGGTGTTCACTCTGGAGATTCTGCTTGTTCCTTACCGCCCTATTCGCTGCCAGATGGTGTAATCGCTGAAATAGAGAGGCAGGCTACTAAATTAGCATTTGCATTGAACGTTGTCGGCTTGATGAATGTACAGTTTGCTATTAAGGATCAAGATATTTTCATTCTTGAAGCGAATCCTCGTGCTAGCCGAACTGTGCCCTTTGTTGCTAAGGCAACCGGGGTGCCACTGGCAAAGATAGCAGCACGCGTTATGGCAGGAGAAAGGTTAGAAGATTTCAATCTTAATTCCAGCTCCAAGTATTCACACTTTGCAGTGAAGGAGGCGGTTTTCCCGTTTTCACGATTCCCAGGCGTTGACTCCATCCTCGGTCCAGAAATGAAGTCTACGGGAGAGGTCATGGGTATAGACAAAGATTTCCCACGTGCATTTGTAAAGTCGCAACTAGGAGCGGGGACTTTATTGCCTCAAAAAGGGACCGTTTTCATTTCTGTTAAGGACCGCGACAAGCCTAAAATTGTTAACTTAGCTCGTCGCCTAAAAGGACTTGGATTTGATTTGATGGCTACAAATGGGACACAAAAATATCTTGTGGCGAGGGGGCTCGATGTAAAACGCGTCAACAAAGTTTTGGAGGGGCGGCCTCATTGTGAGGATGCATTGTTAAATGGTAAAGTACAGTTGGTTGTAAATACTACCGAGGGTGCCCAAGCTATAAGTGATAGCTTCTCAATCCGCCGGTCAGCGGTAATAAATAACTTGCCTCACTATACAACTATTGCGGCAGCTTATGCAGCTTTAGATGGTATAGAGGCCATTAAGAGCAGTGGTCTTGAAGTAATGCCATTACAGGCTTATTTTTGAGGACCATAATTACTGAGGAAATCTATGGAAAAATTTCCAATGACCCGGGAAGGCTTGCAGTCACTTGAAGACGAGCGTCGCCGGTTAAAAAACGAGGAAAGGCCGGCGGTCATTAAAGCGATTGCTGAGGCGCGCGAGCATGGCGATCTATCTGAGAATGCTGAATATCATGCTGCACGTGAGCGTCAAAGTTTCATTGAAGGTAGATTAGCAGAGTTGGAAGATATAATTAGTCGGGCAGACGTCATCGATACGTCTAAATTGTCGGGCAAAACAATTCGTTTTGGCGCCACTATCGTGGTCGCTGATGAGGACACGGATGAAGAAATCACCTATAAAATTGTTGGAAGCCATGAAGCAGATATAAATGCTGGGCGGCTATCAATTACTGCACCTTTAGCACGTGCTTTAATTGGTAAGACCATAGGTGACAGTGTTGCGGTAATGACACCGGGTGGAGATAAAGCTTATGAAGTTTGTGATGTTCGTTTCGAATAAAATTATTGTTTCCTTAGGTATATAATACGCGGATAGGCAGTAATTTTTGAATTATAAAATTTTCTGTAATCAATTATAACCGCTGCCCGGTTTAGTAGCTGCTCATTTTCAAGTCAATTGAACGTTTGCCTGAATTGAGAGGGATCATGTCGACAAAACTATTCTCATCATTTAAAATTGGGGGTTTGGAGTTTATAAACCGGATCGTCATTGCGCCGATGTGCCAGTACAGCGCAACGAACGGAGTTCCCAACGATTGGCATTTAATGCATCTCGGTCAATTTTCTGTTTCGGGTGCAAGTTTGGTTATTGCAGAAGCGACAGCAGTAGAATCCATAGGTCGTATATCGCCAGGCTGTACAGGGCTTCATAATGACGAACAAGAAGAGGCGTTTGCACGTATAGTACGTTTTTTTGAGACATTTGGGGTTGCAAAACCGGGTATTCAACTGGCTCACGCGGGCCGTAAAGCATCTACCGACTTTCCTTGGCAGGGCGGTAAACCGCTAAATCCAGGGGAAAAGGGCTGGGAGACGATTGGTCCATCGCCCATTCCATTTGATGATAATTGGCATTCGCCAGATGAGATGACCCGTGACGATATGGGTCGGATACGTGATGCTTTTGTGGGCTCAGCTATACGCGCCGACCGTATCGGTTTCCAAGTCCTTGAGTTGCATGGCGCGCACGGATATTTAATGAGTCAATTTTTGTCCCCCATAGCTAACAACCGTCAAGATGAATATGGTGGAAGCCTAGAAAATCGCATGCGATTTCCTTTGGAAGTTTTTGATGCTGTCAGAGCCATATGGCCTGAGCGTAAAGTATTAGGTGTACGGCTTTCGGCAACAGATTATGAAAAACCTGGTATAACGCTAGAAGAAACGGTTCAGGTTGCAGTAGTCCTTAAAGATCGTGGATGTGATTTTATCGACGTATCATCAGGAGGGAACTTAGCAAGGCGGCCACCTGTTGGGACTACTACGGGTCCGGGCTACCAGGTCTCATTCGCTGAGGCTATAAAGAGAGAGAGTGGTATTACGACTATGGCCGTGGGCATGATTCGGGACCCTCATTTAGCTGAAGAACTTGTGGTGTCTGGCAAAGCTGATCTAGTGGCGCTTGCAAGGGGTGTTTTATACGATCCACACTGGCCGATGCATGCTGCTGAAGCATTAGGAGCAGAGGCAGCGTATCCAAAACAGTATGCTCGCTCGCGACCAAGCATGTGGCCAAAAGCATTCCCGGAATTTGATAAAGTAATGACAAGTTAGGTTGTTTTAAATTGCACCTGGTTCCAATAAATCGTCGATGGGGATTCCGGGAGAATTTTTTGAGGTCCTTATAGTTTCGAACGTGGTAACTTTTGCTACGTGTGGGGTTCCTGTTATGTCCATAGTTAAAGCGTCGCGGTGTGATTTATCACGGGCCACCACTTTGAGTAAAAAATCCCCACCACCGCGAATCATGTGGCATTCTCGGACTTCAGCCCATTTAGCCATATGGCTTTCAAATTCGAGCAGCACGCTCTGAGCTTGACTGTTTAGACCAACTAGGGCGAAGAATACCTCTTTATAATTGAGCATTGTGCTATCAATTTCAGCGTGATACCCGGTTATAAATCCTGCCTTTTCGAGCATTCTCACACGCCTAAGGCAGGGAGGGGCGGAAATACCTGCATGCTTTGATAGTTCAACATTGGTCATACGACCGTTGGACTGAAGACTTTGTATAATTCTAAGATCAATTTGGTCAAGTTTGACCCGATGCATTGCGAATGTCCATGAGGTTGGTGAAAGTTGATAATAGATTATATTACAAAATATCAGAAGTGTCAGGAACTTTGAGTCCGCTTGCGTGAACATGCAGACCTACTTATGTTAGCACTCTAAAAAAAAACAACGAGCATAATCATGTCAAACTTATCTCATGGAAAAATATTGATAATTGGTTCGGGTAGTGCAGGTTATACGGCCGCAGTTTATGCTGCACGGGCGAATTTATCACCAATACTTGTACGTGGTCTTCAACCAGGAGGGCAGCTAACTATCACAACAGATGTTGAGAATTACCCTGGCTTTGCAGACCCGGTCCAGGGTCCATGGCTTATGGAACAAATGGGAAAACAAGCGGAGAATGTTGGTACGGAAATATTTGAAGACACAATTGTAGAAGTTGATTTCTCGCGTCAGCCATTTATTGCCAAAGGTGATATGGGAAATATATATTCGGGAGATGCCTTCATTATCTGCACCGGTGCTAGTGCACGTTGGTTGGGACTTGAGACGGAAGAAAGATATATGGGTTTTGGAGTTTCCGCTTGTGCAACGTGTGATGGGTTTTTCTATCGTGATAAGCAGGTAGTAGTTGTTGGTGGAGGAAATACAGCTGTAGAGGAAGCTCTTTACCTTACTAATTTTGCTTCCAAAGTAACGCTCGTTCATCGTCGGAATGAATTGCGAGCTGAACAGATATTGCAAGACCGCCTATTTAATAATTCCAAGATTGAAATTCTGTGGGATTGTGTTCTTGAGGAAGTTCTTGGGCAAAGCGATCCGTTAGGTGTAACGGGAGCGCGCGTTCGCAATGCTAGAACTGAGGAAGTTAGCGATATTGATGTTCACGGTATTTTTATTGCAATTGGACACGATCCTAATACTAGTATCTTCAGGGGAAAGCTCGATATTGATGAAGATGGCTATATTATTACTAGGCCCGATAGCACTGCGACTAGTGTTCCGGGCATTTTTGCCGCAGGGGATGTTCAAGATAAAGTTTTCCGACAGGCGGTAACTGCGGCGGGCACTGGCTGCATGGCAGCCCTTGAAGCGGAACAATTTATTTCTTCTTTAGAGCCTGAAAAATACGAAACGTTGAATTAGAGTTATGGATTGGGATAAGCTCCGAGTTTTCCATATAGTCGCTGATGTTGGGAGTTTCACTCATGCAGCAGAGGTCCTTAATCTAAGCCAGTCCGCAGTAAGCCGTCAAATTTCTAAGTTAGAGGAGAGCCTTCAAGTGGCTTTGTTCCATCGTCATGCACGTGGCCTGAAGCTCACCGAACAGGGAGAGCTGCTTTTGCGAACAGCACATGAAGTAATTGCAAAACTATCGATGGCAGAAGCGCGAATAACCGAAAATCGTGAGCGCCCTGAAGGACCATTGAAGATAACAACGACGGTAGCTTTTGGATCTGTTTGGCTGACTAGCCGGATAAAAGAATTCGTTGCTTTATATCCAAATGTTGAGGTCTCGCTCGTACTTGCAAGTACAGAACTCGATCTTTCTATGCGTGAAGCTGACGTAGCCATACGAATGCAACCACCTACACAGCCAGATCTGATACAACTTCCATTAATGCGGTTACATTACCATCTATATGCTTCTTCGAGCTATATAAAGGAAATGGGTATTCCTAAAACAGGACGAGACCTTGATGAGCACCATTTGGTGGTCTATGGCGAGGATGCTCATCCACCCGTTGCTGATCTTAACTGGGTGCTCCATTATGAATCTTATGCAATAACGCGCTCTCCGGTACTGCAGGTTAATAGTATCTACGGTATTTTTAGGGCTGTTCAAAGTGGTCTCGGTATTGCTGCGCTGCCTGACTATATGAGCAGAGAGTCTGAGAACCTGGTTCGTGTTCTTCCGGAAATTGATGGTCCTAGTGTTGATGCGTTTTTTGTATACCCTGAGGAACTCAGAAAGTCGAAAAGAATAAATATTTTGAGAGACTTCCTGGTAAACAAGGTAAGAGAAGAAAAATTTTGACCATTTCTGCTTAGTATTCGGCTAGAACACTAACTGAGGCATGCAAATATTGCATGGGTGTTCTGCGAAAAAAGCTATGGTTCCTCCAAGCGATTCTGGATATATATAAATGGTCGAATGTATTGAAAGACATTTAGATAATCTTGGTGAACAAAACCGAGATATGGGTTACCCGATAGGTAATCCTACGTCAATATGACGTGAAGCCTCCCTGTTAAGCCTTTGCCCCGGCCATTTGATTGAGCCGGGGCAATTTTTTCGAGTCTAATCAAGGACGATGTTTCGCACGTGCTTCCACAACTTTATCAGCTTCACGACCTGAGAATTCTTGCAAGTGATTGAAGGTCCATTCATATGTGCCTACCCCAAGGGTCATGGAGCGTAATTCAATGATAAGATCATGCATTTCTGATTGTGGTAATTGAATTCGCACTTCGTCCCAACCCGGCCAGTTTTCCTTCGCATCAAAACCCAATATCTGGCCACGTCTACCGCTTGCAAGACGTTGTATTCCTGAAGTGAACTCATTCGGCAAAGTAATTGTAACATCAAATATAGGTTCTAGTAGTACAGGACTACAGTTTGGCAAACCCTCACGCATTGCTAATTGAGCAGCTTTTTTGAAGGCCATATCTGAGCTGTCAACAGCATGGTACTGTCCGTCTGTAAGCATCACGGAAATATCCACGATTGGAAAACCAAGGGGTCCACGACCCATGAACTCCTTAACACCATTCTCTACGGCTGGAATATATTGTTTTGGAACAACTCCACCAGTTATAGAATCATCAAATTGAAATCCGGAACCACGGGGTAGTGGCTTGATTTCTAGATGAACATCGCCAAATTCACCATGACCACCAGATTGTTTTTTATGTCGAGCATGCTGTGTGATAGGTTTTTTAATAGTTTCCTTATATGGCACCTCTGGGCGACTGGAGATAAGGCCTAAATTAAAACGGTTTCGCATTTTATCTATGGCGATTTGCAGGTGCATTTCTCCTTGCCCCCAAATTAGAAACTCGCCTGTGTCAGAATCAGGCCCATAGGTAAGGGATGGATCTTCTTCTGCCAACTTTGAAAGAGCCCCGGAAAGCTTCACATCATCGCCTTGTTTCTCAGCATGGATGGCAAAAGCAAATAAGGGAGTCAATGGCAAGGGCCATACTAAGTCGCTGTCTCCTGCCTCAGATAAAGTGTTACCTGTAACTACGTTTTCCATTCGGCCTAACGCGACTATCTCACCGGCTAAAGCGGAATTAATTTTTTCATACTTCTGTCCTAAAGCTTTGCTGATACCGCTTATGCGGTTACCGTTAAACGTTGCGCCATCTTTAACTTCACCAGATAACACGCGTATAAAACTGAGTTTACCAACGTGTTCAAGGTGGACCGTCTTAAATACCTGGGCAATAGTACCCCTTGCCTCAGCACCTAGACGCCCGAGAATATTATCCACTCCAGGCGATTCATGGCGTAATGCCTTCATCAAGCGAGTAATACCGGAATCTTGTTCCGCCGAGCCGAAAAATACAGGTACGATTAAATTCTCAGTCAGGTACTTTGTTAAGTTTTTATAAATTTCATCTGTAGACGGAATGACGTCTTCTAAAAGGTTTTCTAATAGGGAATCGTCGAAGTCGGCGAGGGCTTCCAATAGCTCGGTACGTGCTAATTCTTCGTCATCTTTGATGGACTCTGGTAGCTCGATCAATTTAGAAGGAGTGCCTTCTTGCCATTTAAATGCACGTTCACTGACGAGGTCAACATGGCCTGAAATTTGATCACCATCTCGTATGGGAATTTCACGCAAAACCAAGGGTCGAGACGATACCGTTTGTAGGGAATCCAACGTTGCACGAACGCTTCCAGTAGAGACATCCATTTTATTAATAAAAACTATGTATGGGATGTTATGGGTTTCAAGATGTTTAAAAATTGGAGCTGTCGTCACAGCTTTATCTGGGTCGGCTTCGCAAATAACTACGGCAGTATCAGCAATAAGCGTTGCATTAAACCGCTCTTGGCTTAGCTCGACGGAACCCGGGCAATCTAGAAATGTCCAGTGCTCTCCTAAATATTCGCAACTAGCAATATTCAAATCTGTCGACATTTGTCTTGCTTTCGCCTCCGTATTGGAGTCGCCGACCATGTTACTCTCTTTGACTGTACCCTTGCGCTGGATACAACCGGATAGCTGTAGTAATGCTTCCATTACAGAAGTCTTGCCACTTGTGTAGGGACCAACCAAGGCTGCCACGCGTGGACCGGATAGAGCTCTCGTAGTCATTAAATCCTCCCTAGATAGTCAGTTAGCATTCCATGGGATAATTTATTATCATATTTGACAAAAGGGTAATGAAGACGGTGCCTGATGCAAGACAAATGCAAAAAACAAAACAAAAAGGTGCAATATCACACCCTAATTATATGGAAAAATTCTTATTCTTTTACCGAAGAGAAGCACAAAAGCGTTGGATACGGGTGCATGCTTCCTCTAGAAGGTCAGTGGATGTTGCATAGGAAATGCGAAAATGTGGCGTCAGTCCAAATGCTTCGCCGTGTACCGCAGCTACTCCCTCCCTCTCAAGCAAAGCAGTGACAAAGTCCTCGTCGGACAGTATTTTTTGGCCATTTTCGGTAGACTTGCCAATTACTCCTGCACAAGATGGATATACGTAAAAGGCTCCCTCCGGAGTTGGACAATTTAGGCCAGAAGTTTGGTTAAGCATGCTCACCACTAAATCTCGTCGTTCTTTAAACACCTTATTATTCTTTGATATAAAATCACATGGGCCATTAAGCGCGGCAGTTGCTGCCACCTGTGATACGGCAGCGGTATGGGAAATAGACTGCGATTGAACCTTAGTCATGGCTTTGATAATATTTTCCGGTCCCCCGGCGAAGCCAACTCGCCAGCCGGTCATGCAATATGCTTTTGACATACCGTTCATGGTTACCGTGCGCTCCCAAAGCCGTGGTTCAATTTGCGCAATGCTGTGGAACTCAAAGTCATCATAAACAATATGTTCGTAAATATCGTCCGTAAAAATCCAAACATGTGGATGTTTAAGAAGCACCTCCGCAAGCTTTCCTAGTTCATCCGCAGTATAGGCGGCACCTGATGGGTTAGACGGGGAATTTAGCATTAACCATTTAGTTTTTGTCGTGATCTTTTCATCCAGTTGCTCTGGGGTCATTTTAAAGCCATTGGATGCTGGACAATCTAAAAATACAGGAACGCCACCAAACATCACAGTTATGTCAGGGTAACTGACCCAATACGGAGCAGGGATAATCACTTCGTCGCCTCGATTAATAGTTGCCATAAAGGCGTTAAATATTACTGGTTTCCCGCCACAAGAAACATGGATCTGCGATGGCGCATAGTCGAGATTGTTTTCGCGCTTAAATTTCTCCGATATTGCGTCTAGTAATTCGGGAATGCCGTTAGTTGCAGTGTAACGGGTAAATCCGTCGTCTAATGCTTTCTTAGCAGCCTCAATAATATGTGCTGGAGTGTCGAAATCAGGCTCTCCAGCTCCAAGACCAATGATATCCTTACCATCCGCCTTTAATTCACGGGCTTTTTGGCTCACCGTTATAGTGGCAGATGGTTTAACAGCGTTTAGTCGGTCAGCGACAAATGCCATTGTCAGCATCCTTTCGATACAATAGCGAGTATAAAAACAACGGAAAGCCTACGCGCGCCTCGGTACGGATGCAAGTACTCTACTATATTTTACAATAGATATTTATTTTTATGTGGAGATAGAAGGCAACCAAACTCATAAATAACAGCTAACAAAAGTTAATAGTTCTAAGTGGAGAGGGGCTTTCAAATTCAATATATTTTTGTGCTTACGCCTTTCCTGACGCTGCAGCAATTTGGATTGCGCGCCAGACAGTTTCACTCGTCAGTGGCATATCGATATGATCAATACCTAAGGGTGATAGAGCGTCTAGTATGGCGTTGACTATTGTTTGAGGTGCCGCAATGGCACCGGCTTGCCCAGCCCCTTTGACACCGAGTGAATTCGCGTTTGTCGCAGAACCACAGAATTGGACGGTAAATTTTGGAAAATCAGCAGCACGTGGGAGCAGATAATCCAGCAGTGAGCCACTAATTAACTGGCTTGTTTCTGAGTCATAAGCCGCAAATTCTCCAATGGCTTGGCCGATACCTTGAGCAATGCCGCCGACAACCTGGCCCTTTGTCAAATCTGGGTTAACTACGTTTCCATAGTCATCAACAGAAATATAATTTAAAACTTCTATACTTCCGGTCTCAGGGTCAACATCGACTTCTGCTGCGTGGCAACCGTTGGGAAAGGTAAAAGGAGCATCCTCAACGTGCGCGAAAGTATTGAGACTGCTACCGGCTTGTCGGATTACTTCTTTTAAAGAAATCGATTGACTATTTTCTTTTACATTAAAAACGCCCCGTTCGAAACTGATATGTTCCTCTTTGACCTGAAGGTGCTGGGCTGCAATTTTTGATGCTTTTTTCAATACTAAATTCAAGCCGTCAACTAGAGCGGCACCACCCATGTGCATTGATCGTGCACCGCCATGACCGTGTCCCATGCGGGTCAAAGCTGTGTTAGCATTGATAAATTTGAAAGTATCAATGGGTAGGCATAGAATTTCGGAGGCAATTCGCGAAAATGTCGTTTCGTGTCCTTGACCGTTCGATTCTGTGCCCATACGTAATTCTACTACGCCATCACGTGCGCAAATAATTTCCGCGCCTTCTTCGGGAGCACCACGTGCCGTTTCCAAGAAGCATGCAAAACCAAGGCCCCGCAGTCGACCGTGGTTGGCAGCTATCCGTCGCCGGACTTCAAATTGGTCTCGGGCACTCAAGCGTTCTGCTTCAACTATATTTTCTTTAAAGCGACCAGTATCGATTTGAATGCCTAGGGCGGTGGTATGTGGAAATTGGTGGATTGCGTTTTGACGTCTAAGCTCAAGAGGATCAAATTTTAAATTCTTTGCTGCTTTTTCTATCAGACGCTCCGTGATGAAATTAGCCTCAGGTTTACCCGCACCACGATATGCATCAACGGGGACGGTATTAGTGAAAACACCGCGCGATTCAAGATAAACGTGTTTAATATCATAAATACCTCCTAGTGCCGTCGGGAAGGCTTTTGTTAATACGCCAGGGCCACCACTCGATAGGTAGGCTCCCATGTTGCCGACCACATCACATTTAAGCCCGAGAAATTTACCGCCAACGGATAGGGCAAGTGCCGCACGCACAATACTATCGCGTCCATGAACTGCAGCTAAAAAATCTTCGCTGCGTTCTCCTACCCACTTAACCGGCAGTCCGTGGCGTTTTGCAGCCCAGGGCAAAAGTATCCATTCGGGATATAAAGCGTTTTTAAGTCCAAATCCCCCGCCGACGTCTGGCGCTTTTAGCACGAAGTGGTTAGGATCAATACCAAAGATATCCCTAGAAAGCTGTTCGCGAAGAGAATGTAGTCCCTGAGAAGTACTAGTTAGGGTGAAGGTACTATCTTTTGCATCATATTCACCGATACCAGCCCGGGGCTCCATGGGCACAGCACAAACTCGATTGTTTATTACCTCAATCTCAACCACATGATCAGCGGCTTTGAAGGCATCGTTGACGCTGGTTTTGTCGCCTTTTGAAAAATAGAATGCAATATTACCTGGAGCAAGATCCCAGACTTCTGGAAAGCCCGACGCGAGCGCAGATTTTATATCCGGTGTTGCAGGGAGGGACTCATATCTAATTATTACTTCCTCCGCTCCTAATTTGGCACTTGCAAGGCTTTTGGCAACGACGAGAGCAATAGGGTCACCAACATGGCGGACGCGGCCTCGGGCGAGGACGGGGCGTGGTGGTATAATGCAAAACTCAAGATGGGCGCCGGCAGCAGGACAGGGCATACATTTTATGCCGTCTGCATCAAGATCCGTAATTGTATGTACTCCTAAAACCCCATCAATTTGAAGTGCAGTTTTCGTGTCGATACTGACTATAGTAGCGTGCGCGTGAATAGACCTAACGACAACAGCGTAAAGTTGATTGTTGACATTAATATCTGAGGTGTAGAGCGCTTGACCTGTTAGAAAACGAAAGTCTTCTAATCTTTCGGCAGTTTGCCTTAATTCGGAGCCTTTATTCTTATCTGACAGGATAACGGACAATATTGAAACTTTCTTCAGTATTCTGGAGATTGGAGCCAGTATAATGGTAACTCAAATGACGGAATGTTAAAACCATGCTGGTAATCACCTTGCCGACGGCCTTATATAGCAAGTATGAATGATGTAAATGGTTCCAAAAAGGTGTTTGTTCCTGAAAAGCGCCCATGCGTTTTGGACGGACGGGAGTTCAAGCTAAGGTCAGAGTATTTGCCGGCAGGAGACCAACCGCGTGCTATCCAGGAGCTCACTGAAGGATTTAAAGAAGGTCAGCGTGATCAAGTCCTTCTAGGCGTTACTGGATCAGGTAAAACCTTTACAGTGGCACATGTCATTCAAAACTTACAGCGCCCAGCCCTTATTTTAGCGCCTAACAAGACCCTTGCTGCGCAACTTTATGGCGAAATGAAAGAATTTTTTCCAGAAAATGCGGTTGAATATTTTGTTTCATATTATGATTACTACCAGCCTGAGGCATACGTACCACGTTCTGACACGTACATTGAAAAAGATGCTTCAGTGAACGAACAAATTGACCGAATGCGACATGCAGCGACCCGTGCACTTTTAGAGCGTAGTGATGTGATTATCGTTGCCTCGGTAAGCTGTATCTATGGTATTGGTGCAGTTGAAACCTATTCAGAGATGATCGTGGAACTGGAGGTCGGTGAAAATATAGACCTGCACCAACTTATAAAACGGTTAGTAGAGCTGCAATATCAGCGTAATGATACACATTTCTATCGTGGAGCCTTTCGGGTTCGGGGAGATGTTCTTGAGATATACCCATCGCATATGGAAGATTGTGCGTGGCGGTTAAGCTTTTTTGGTAATGAAGTCGAATCGATTTGGGAGATAGACCCGCTAACGGGTGAAAGAGTCGGCATTCCAAATAAGGTTCTAATTTATCCCAACTCACACTATGTGACGCCACGTCCCACGTTGTTGCAGGCTATTCCTAGCATTAAGTCAGAATTACAGTCCCGGCTGAAGGAGTTGCAGGCGGAAGGAAAGCTTGTTGAAGCACAGCGCCTGAATGAACGGACAAGGTTTGACCTTGAAATGCTGGACACCACGGGTCATTGCGCTGGGATCGAAAATTATTCAAGATATCTTACAGGCCGATCAGCGGGTGAGCCTCCCCCGACTCTTTTCGAGTACCTCCCGGAGGATGCAATTCTAGTTATTGATGAGAGTCATGTTACTATCCCGCAGATTGGTGGTATGTACCGCGGAGACTTTAATCGAAAATCGACACTCGCTGAATTTGGCTTTCGATTACCCTCATGCATTGATAATAGACCTTTGAAATTTGAGGAATGGGAAGTGATGCGGCCTGGTTCGGTGTTTGTCTCGGCTACGCCAGGGCCCTGGGAAATGGAGCGTACTGGAGGTGTTTTCGTTGAGCAGGTAGTGCGTCCAACAGGACTAATTGATCCGGAATGCATTGTACGGCCTGTCGATATGCAGGTGGATAATCTTTTGGGAGAGGTAAAACAGGTGGCAGCGAAAGGACTGCGCACACTAGTGACCACTTTGACGAAACGTATGGCTGAAGATCTAACTGAGTACTTACATGAGCATAGTATTAGGGTACGATATATGCACTCCGATATTGAGACTTTGGAACGTATAGAGATTATACGTGATCTCCGCCTAGGTGCATTTGACGTGTTGGTAGGCATAAACTTATTGAGAGAAGGGTTGGATATCCCTGAATGTGGCCTTGTGGCTATTTTAGATGCGGACAAGGAAGGGTTTTTGCGTTCTAAAACCTCTCTCGTACAAACTATTGGTCGGGCAGCACGTAATATAGATGGTCGCGTAATCTTATATGCAGATAAAATTACTAATAGTCTGGATTATGCTATAACTGAAACTAATCGACGTCGTGATAAGCAACAGGCGTATAACAAGGCTCATGGTATTACTCCCTCAAGTATCAAGAAGGGGGTCTCAGATATTATTGAGAGCGTTTACGAGAGCGACTATGTAACAGTCGATACGGGTATTTCTTCCAGTGTAGAAAAGGTTGGGCATAATCTGGAGAGAGTCCTGATAGACTTAAATGAACTTATGAGAACTGCTGCTGCTGATTTAGAGTTTGAAGAAGCGGCACGATTGAGAGATGAGATTCGTCGCTTGGAGGCTACGGAACTGGGCCTGGATCGACCCGGCGTTTCGCGTAAAGTGAAATGGGAACCAAAGGGAAAAAAGAAAAAGCGAAGAAGTTAGTTGTCAAAGAAAATCAATCAGTATCGGCTTTTTCGGCGTTGAATAAGAAGCGATTTACGCAGAAAAAATAGGATCCACTTGCATCTTTTGCATGCATGTCAGTGATCCACTCGTCTGCCTCAGCCTTTGTGACGGCTCCTATCTGACATGCTTTTTGTGCGACACCATGTAACATGCCAGATGAAAAAGTATTGGTGTTAAACTCTGTATTGAGAATAGGAATGCCTGTTATTGTCACATTTTTAAAGCCCTCTGCGTATAATTTGGGTTTCAGTTTAACCGGAAGATTAGGCGAGATAGCGGCATTATCCCAGGCAGTAAACATACGCCTTGTTAGGTTATCGTTTTTTGCATTAAGAACAACGCTACGCCAATCCGTTTCTATTATTGCGATGCGCCCTCCTGGTTTAAGGATCCGATACATCTCTTGTAAGCCCTGTGATACCTTATTTATAAACAATAAAAGCTAAATACATGCGAGCGCGTCAAAAGTATTATTGTCAAAGGGCAAGTGTTGGAGGGTACCTTGAATTAACTTTACCTGTGTTAGAGTTCTGGTACGGGTGTGGGTTAGCCTAAGCATCGGTAAGCTATTATCTACCCCGATAACACGCCCATCGGGACCTATTTCATCCGCAATTTCCTTTGTTAAAAAGCCAGGTCCACAACCTATATCAATCGCATGGTTATCTGGCTGTAATCGAAGTGAATGGAGTGTGCATTGACGCTGTTTCGCAATCTCAGGGGTCTGATAGCTTTGCTCTAAAGAGTGTGCCATTTCTTCGTTAAAATTTAGCGTCACGCGTTAGCCACCTAGTAGTTCTGGACTTATTGCCCAGTCTATAACCCAATTATTTGAGCCATTTGGTTTTTTAAGACAGACAATGCTTCCAGTTTGGAAGTCTAGTAAGTCCTGATAAGTATCTCCAACAGCTAAATGCGCTAATAATTTGGAGACAAGCGGTAAGTGACTGACTACCATTGTATCCTCCTGCCAACTATTAATGAAATTGACCAATGGTTCTGTGGGATCGTTAGGGCCTAAGCTCTCTGCTGCTTCCTCAACAACTTTCCCGGGCCCAAGTATTTCTGCATAAATTAGAGCAGTTTGTGCTGCTCGGGTTTTGCCAGAATGTATAATGCGTTTAATGGTTGGACGAGTGCGCGCTAAGAATGAGGCTATACGAGCAATATCACGTCTCCCGAATTCGCTGAGAGGGCAATCGGGATGTTTATCTTTAGGCATGGCTAGACCGTGTCGGGCAATGTAGAGGAGCATAGTACTAGCATAACGCAACACTTTTATGTCGCAAGGCGTTGATGTTTCCTAAACGTATATAAATATCCAAACCATGTATTTGGTTTTAGGAGATAGACTGTGTCGTAGCGGCGGCTAACATAACCTCTGCAATACGTAGTTCGTTCTCGTTTTCGGTCTCTTTTGCCGAGTGCAGTCTCTGTTCGGCTACCTCTTTATTGATTTCGCTGAATGGTATAGCTTCGTCTGCTAATACCGTACAACGTTCTGGTAGGATTTCACAAAATCCCCCAGATACAAAAATTTTTTCAGTGATCTTCTCTCCATCCCGTATATCTATTACACCCGGCCGCAATTCAGCGATCAGGGGTGCATGGCCGGGTAATATTCCGAGATCCCCCTCTGTCCCCGGAACTACGACCATCTTGACTGGCTGGGACGTAACTAACTGTTCGGGAGATACTAACTCGAACTCGACCGTATTGGTCATCGTAGACTCCTAGTTTAGGCAGCTTCGGCCGCCAATTTTTTAGCTTTTTCGACAACTTCTTCAATAGTACCTACCATATAGAAAGCAGCTTCTGGAATATGGTCATATTCACCATCTACGATACCCTTAAAACCTTTGATGGTATCTTCAAGATTTACAAATACACCTGGTGAACCTGTAAAGATTTCTGCTACGTGGAACGGTTGTGATAGGAACCGCTGGATTTTGCGAGCTCGTGCAACGGTAAGTTTATCCTCCTCAGACAGCTCATCCATCCCCAAAATGGCGATGATATCTTGCAGGGATTTATATGTTTGTAGTGTTTGTTGGACTGAAGTGGCTACACTGTAGTGCTCATTACCAAGGATGCGCGGGTCCAAAATTCGCGATGTGGAATCAAGAGGATCGACCGCTGGATAAATCCCCAATTCTGCAATCTGACGGCTTAGCACTGTGGTCGCGTCTAAGTGGGCAAAGGATGTAGCTGGAGCTGGGTCGGTTAAGTCATCAGCCGGCACGTAAATCGCTTGAACCGAAGTAATTGAACCTTTGGTTGTGGAAGTGATTCGCTCCTGCATCGTACCCATATCTGTAGCGAGCGTTGGCTGATAACCTACAGCTGATGGAATGCGGCCTAAAAGTGCCGATACTTCAGACCCCGCTTGTGTGAAGCGGAAAATATTGTCAACAAAAAATAGTACATCCTGACCTTCTTCGTCCCGAAAATACTCTGCTTGTGTTAAGCCGGTTAATGCCACTCGGGCACGTGCCCCCGGCGGCTCATTCATTTGGCCATATACTAACGCCGCTTTGGAGTTGTCACCCTCGAGGTCGATGACACCTGATTCTATCATCTCATGATAAAGGTCGTTACCTTCGCGAGTTCTTTCTCCAACACCGGCAAACACCGAATATCCACCGTGACCTTTGGCAATATTATTTATCAATTCCATGATAATTACAGTCTTGCCGACGCCGGCACCCCCAAAAAGCCCAATCTTCCCACCCTTTGAATACGGTGCGATTAAATCAACAACTTTGATGCCCGTGGCTAATATTTCAGTCTCGGTCGCTTGGTCAACGAACTCGGGTGCTGTGCGATGAATTGGCCAGTTCGTTTTGGCATTTACATCGCCACGTTCGTCGATGGGTTCACCTATAACGTTTATGATGCGGCCAAGCGTTTCTGGGCCAACCGGCACAGCGATAGCTTCACCCGTATCCGTCACCTCTGCCCCACGCTGGAGGCCCTCAGTGGAATCCATTGCGATAGTACGGACTAGGTTTTCGCCAAGGTGTTGAGCAACTTCTAAAACTAGTGATTTGCCCTCGTTAGGAGTGTGTAGTGCATTGAGAATATTAGGGAGGTCTCCCGAAAATTGCACGTCCACAACTGCGCCCATAACTTGGCTTATAGTACCTATACTGTTTTTTGCCATCTTAGTCGCTCCTGTCTAAACGGCTCTTACAGCGCTTCCGCGCCAGAGATAATTTCAATCAATTCCTTAGTGATAAAGGCTTGACGGGTTCGGTTATAAGTAAGTGTTAGGTTATCAATCATGTCTCCTGCGTTACGTGTCGCACTATCCATCGCAGTCATTCTGGCCCCATGCTCAGAAGCGGCACTTTCTAAAAGCGCCTGGAAAACCTGGATGCTTAGGTTGCGAGGCAGTAGACTTTCCAAAAGATCCTTTTCCTCAGGTTCAAAAATATATACCGAACCAGGCTCTTCGATATCAGTAGTTTTTGTACTCTTTGTTTCGGCAGGTTCAAACGGAATTAATTGCTGAGGTGTAATAATTTGGGTCATCGCTGATTGGAAGCGGTTGAAAATAATAGTGCAAACGTCGAATTCTCCAGCAGCGAACAATTCGGTAATTCGATTGGAAATGCTGAGAGCTTCATCGTACTGCACGTGACGTTTGCCGATATCCTCTATACTTTCTACAATCTCATCCGAAAACTCGCGCTTTAGAACATCGTGTCCTTTACGGCCTACGCACAAAATTTTAATGGTTTTTCCATTATCACGCAGTTCAATAGCCATTTGGCGTACGCGCCGTACGATGGAACTGTTGAACCCGCCACAGAGTCCCCGGTTGGCGGTAAATGCAACTATGAGGTACGTCTGGTCCTTACCGGTACCGGCTAATAACTCTGGCGCTCCCGAAATATCACCAAGTGAGCCAGCTAAAGAATCAAGGATGCGTTCCATTCTCTCTGCATATGGTCGAGCAGCTTCAGCCGACTCCTGTGCACGCCGCAACTTGGCTGCTGCTACCATTTTCATAGCCGATGTTATCTTCTGCGTCGATTTGACGCTGTCAATGCGAACACGTAAATCCTTGAGATTTGGCATAGGGCCTTACATCCGTTCTGGCGGCTTTATCAGGCAAAGGATTTTTTGAAGTCGTTAAGAAACGCCTTCAATTTTCCTTCAGTTTGTTCGCTGATTTCTTTTTCGTCGCGAATCGAGGTGAGTATATCCCCACCTTTATCGCGAATGCTGCTGAGATATTGCATTTCAAAATTTGTTATTTGATTCGTATCAATATCATCGGTGTAGCCGTTTACACCAGCGAAGATAACCGCTACCTGCTCTTCGACAGGTAGAGGTGTATACTGCGGTTGCTTTAAGAGTTCGGTGAGACGTGCGCCACGGGCTAGAAGCTTCTGTGTAGCGGGATCTAAGTCCGAGGCAAATTGCGCAAAGGCCGCCATCTCGCGATACTGTGCTAACTCTAGTTTAATGGTTCCGGCTACCTGTTTCATGGCCTTAACCTGGGCAGCCGACCCTACTCGACTCACACTCAGGCCAACATTAACAGCAGGTCGAATACCTTTGTAGAAAAGCTCTGTTTCTAGAAATATCTGACCATCAGTAATAGAAATAACATTGGTTGGTATATATGCCGAGACATCGCCGGCTTGAGTTTCAATTACTGGCAAAGCTGTCAAAGACCCTGCACCTTGACTGTCATTCATTTTAGCCGCTCGTTCAGGTAATCGCGAATGCAGGTAGAACACATCGCCAGGATACGCCTCACGTCCTGGTGGTCGGCGCAAAAGCAATGACATTTGACGATAGGCCACCGCTTGTTTGGAAAGGTCGTCATAAAAAATAACCGCGTGCATGCCATTATCTCGAAAATACTCACCCATCGTGCAGCCTGTGTAAGGCGCTAAAAATTGAAGTGGGGCCGGCTCAGACGCAGTTGAAGATACGATGATTGAATATTTCATTGAGTCATTATCTTCGAGCGTTTTAACCAGCTGTGCTATTGTGGAACGTTTTTGTCCTACGGCTACATAAATACAGTAAAGCTTTTGGGATTCGTCGTCAGTAGCTTCATTGATGGCTTTTTGGTTTATAATCGTGTCTATGATAACCGCGGTCTTCCCGGTTTGACGGTCACCGATAATAAGTTCTCGTTGACCGCGCCCGACAGGGATCAGTGAGTCTATAGCTTTAATCCCAGTTTGCATTGGCTCGTGGACAGATTTTCTGGGAATGATACCAGGTGCTTTAACTTCGACGCGCATACGTTCATCAGTCTCGACCGGCCCTTTACCATCAACGGGATTGCCAAGTGCGTCTATAACGCGGCCAAGTAAACCTTTACCTACCGGCACATCAACAATCGCGCCGGTACGTTTTACAGTATCTCCTTCGCGTATACTGCGATCGTCCCCAAAAATAACGATACCCACGTTATCGTTCTCCAGGTTGAGGGCCATGCCCTTTATGCTCCCCGGAAATTCAACCATTTCACCTGCTTGAACATTGTCCAGACCATGCACCCGGGCAATTCCATCACCCACAGAGAGTACCTGGCCTACTTCAGCTACTTCAGCTTCTGCACCGAAACCGGCAATTTGTTTTTTAAGGATAGCGGAAATTTCCGCAGCACGGATATCCATTACCCAGCCCCTTTCATAGCGAGACGAAGCTGCGCAAGCTTCGTTTTTAATGAAGTATCAATCATTTTTGAACCAATCTTGACAATTATGCCTCCGAGTAGTGTTTCATCTACGCGAGTCTCCAAGGTAACCTTACTTCCCATTTCGCGCTTGAGTGAAACCATAATAGCATCCTGTTGTGCCTTGGAAAGTGAGTTCGCAGAAATCACTTCAGCAGTGGTTTCACCTCGCGCCTTCGCGAGTAGACTAAAATACCCATCTATAATACTAGATAGAGAATGAAGCCGACGATTATCCACAACGACACCAATTAAATTTCGGGTTAACTGACCTATTCCCGCTTCTTGGAGTAGAGCCTGCATGGCCTTTTGTTGGTCTTCGCGTGCTACCACTGGAGATTGGATAAAACGCCGTAAATCTTCGCTATTGCTAAGCATAGATTTAATCGCGTTGAGATCGCTAGCAACTTGGTCGAGTTGTTTCTCTTCATCCGAAAGTTCAAATAGCGCTGTTGCATAACGGCCTGCGAGGCCACTAGCAACTGTTACATCTGATGACACAGGAAAATCCTCATCCGTTGTTCTCAAGAAACCGACCTAACGCTACCTAAATTATTTTGTTACGTTCGGCAAGGCGCTTTAGAAGCACACCCCTATAACGAGGGCGGGCATGTCGTACCACACTCAATCCGGCCATGCAATATACGCAGATTAGCTATTTTAAACCAAGATAGAGCGATGAAAATTTAGTAAAAATATTAAATATGACAATTTTTCAGCCAAACTTACTTTTACATGAAGCTGTAGGGGTCGACATCTATCGTAACACGTATCTTGTTTGACCACTGAGTATTTTCAAGCCAAGAGCTGATCACTTTTTGAACCGATACGTTTTGCATGGCTATCAGCAAAAAGCGCCTCCGGTGCCGGCCACGTATCATGGAAATTGGGGCGGGTGCGGGGCCTAGAATTTGGAAATCAGTGGAATTTGGCACAGTACGGTTAAGACTTGCTGCCCCTGTGTCGACAGCATTTTCGTCTTCCCCTGAAATAATTAATGCTACAAGCCTGCCATATGGTGGCATTGATAACTTTTTGCGCGCTGACAATTCAGTTTTTACGAATGAGTCTCTGTCACCTTTACTCAGCGCACCGAGAACAGGGTGAGTTTTATTGTAGGTTTGTAAGCATACCTTTCCTGGCTTTTGACCGCGCCCTGCCCGTCCCGCCACTTGATATAGTAGTTGGTAGGTGCGTTCTGAAGCGCGTAAATCTCCACCTTCCAATCCAAGATCTGCATCGACCGCACCGACAAGGGTTAGCATTGGAAAATGATAGCCTTTGGCAATAATTTGGGTGCCGATAATTATATCGATCTGCCGCGATTCAATTTGTTTTACAAGGCGCGTTGCAGACTTTGGTGAATTAATATTATCACTGGCTGCAATTAGAGCGCGGGCGTGGGGGAATAGCAATTGAACTTCTTCCATTAGTCGCTCCACGCCTGGGCCGCATGGTACTAGCGTATCTTTAGCGTCGCAGGATGGGCAGGTCTGGGGTTTAGATACTTGGAAGCCACAGTGGTGGCATTGCAAAAATTGCTTCTGTCGATGATCTACTAACCAAGCTGTACATTGAGGACATTGGTAT
>PBLS01000025.1 GCA_002721825.1 Magnetovibrio sp. | reverse complement strand
ATATCATAGTCCTAGATATGATTGGCAGGCGCTTTAAATATCGGATACCACCAAAATTCAAAAGATCACCTAACGGCTAGCTCCAAGCCATCATTTTGCGCCGCTACGCGAATAAACTTTTCAATCTTTTTAAATGCTCTAACCTCTAACTGCCGGACACGCTCACGGCTTATACCATACACTCCACCTAATTCTTCAAGTGTTACCGGGTCTTCCTTGAGGCGACGCTCAATGAGAATTTCACGCTCACGGTCAGGAAGCTTAGCTAGTGCCCGCTGCAAAATACTATGCCGATAGCCAAACTCTTCGCTCTCTGCATAGGCTAATTCTGGGCTTGGTCCATCACTTACCAAAGTATCTTGGAAAGTGGCTGTCTCATCATCTTGCGAAACCGGTGCATTAAGCGACATATCGCGTGAACTAAGTCTGCTATTCATGTGCTTAACGTCAGAAACAGACACATCAGTCTGGTTTGAAATGAACTCTGCATCAACGTCATTCAAGTCAGTGGTATCCAGCACTCCAAGACGCGACTTCATGGAACGTAAGCTGAAGAATAATTTTTTTTGCGAAGCCACTGTACCAAGTTTAACCAATGACCAAGACTTTAAAATATATTCAGTAATAGCTGCCTTTATCCACCACATCGCATAGGTTGATAATCTAAAACCTTTATCTGGATCAAATTTTTTGACAGCCTTCATAAGCCCAATATTACCTTCAGAAACCAGGTCTGCCATCGGTAACCCGTAGCCCTTGTATCCCATGGCTATTTTGCAAACCAAACGCAAGTGCGATGTTACTAATTTATGCGCAGCATCGATATCTTCATTATCGCGCCATCGCAACGCTAATAGCTGTTCTTCATCCCTATCCAAAATCGGAAACCGCCAAACTTCACGAAAGTATCTCGAAAGGCTTCCCTCAATAGGAGCTATAGGTAACGAAATATTTGACATTATATTCTCTCCACTCAATCGATAGTCAACTTGATAAACTCTAGTCGTGTCAGATTTCTACATTCCGATCGAATTCCGAATACTGTAAAAATCCAGAACCACTCAAGGCCACGAAGAGCCGCAGTTTCCGAGTGAAGCCATGAACTTACTGCTTTTAAACATGCCCATTTCCTCCTTAAAGAAGCGAACGACGGAAAATGCAGGTCAGCGCCATAAGGCCGCTTCCCACACCACAACACCCTCCAGTCCAAATCGGCACCAGAAGACGAAGACATTATAATGTCCTTAACGATAAAGTCAATATTTTCACCATTTGTTCCTGGATATCGCATTTTATCCTCCTGAGATAATGTACCATACGTGAGCCATCTCTCCACAGATCACTCTGGAGATAAACGCAAATAACCAGAAATTTTCTGGTGTTAGTGAGTAACACTGGTGTTATTGAGTAACTGCCGATCCTAAAGACTGATTAAAATCTTCAGGTACGAGGTCATAACTCAGATTTGGGACTGGTGGTAGATCAAGATTTTTACCGTTCGAGATTTCTGATTTCCGCTTTTGACGGTAAAGACTACGAACCGCAGCATAGTAATCAACAGACGTTTTCTTAATTTGCTCTAGTTCGTCAACAACACCTGAATATTCGTCAACTCCGCTTACTGCCTGCTCAGAATAATCAACGGCCTCTCCGCCGTCGCTTATCATGGACCCGAATGGATCGAAATACGGATCAACCAAAAATTTGCCAACCACATCGCGAGGGCTAGACGGTCCAAATACTGGAAGAACCAAATAGAAACCTTCACCAATACCCCAAACGCCAAGGGTTTGTCCGAAATCTTCATCACGTGCATCACCATCAACCTCGCCAACGACATCGATAATGCCAACCATACCAACAGTAGAATTAATTAAAAATCGAGCAAAAATACTTAGCGCTGAACGAAGGTCACCTTGAAGGATGCTATTCGCAAATGAGATGGGGCTCGACAAATTGTCTAGAAAATTTCCTATTCCAAGACGCACATTTGCCGGCAGATTATCATTATACGCGTGCGCCACCGGACCCAACAAACTATCTCGAATAACCTCATTAAAACCAAAAATCATCCTATTAACAGGCTCTAACGGATCTCCATCATTATCGTCTACATCCGTCGAGGCAACTAAAGCAGGTTGAGCTCCACCATAGACAGCGTCAGGTACTGCACAAAGGATAAAAAACAGCACCGCTGTCACCATAGTAATTTGTTTCCCGAATCCTTTTTTGAAAACCACGCTCTATCCCTTAATCCTGTGACCACACTATCCTTTAATGCTGTGATCACAAAGTTTGGTCTAAAATAATTAATAATATGTGTACTAAAATCGTCGACATTAGTAAGCTATGTTGTTAGCTGTCGCAACCAAGAAATAAGGATTTATAGACAGACCTGGCATTTTTTTATTCTACTATTTTCATCATTAACTAGAGCGCTTTTATCACAGCTATACCATTGTTTAATATGCGTAATTCTTATTTTCCCGGTCATAAGTTTCGGACCCGTCCAGAGACGGCTAAACAAAATATTTTTTTTGCTTTATTCACCTTAGTTTGTATTTTCGTTAACTTTAACGCCTTAGGCGGCGAATCGGCAAAAGCCTCTAAGGTAGTTTCGGACTTTCAAAGTACCCTAATTGGAGTGATGAAAGTAGCTGATCAGATTGGCGTTGTCGAAAGATATAAACTTTTACAGCCCGCTATTGAAAAGTCATTCCATTTAGCACTGATGACTCAAATCAGCGCTAGTAGCTTTTGGAAACAGGCAACGGAAGACGAGAAAATCCAACTTATTAAAGGATTTCGACGAATGAGTGTGGCAACACTGGCAACTCTATTTAGCGGATACAACGGGGAAGAATTCGTTGTAATTGACGAGAAACCCGGTCCTTATAACACCACAATAGTTTACAGTAATCTTGTTAAGTTAGACAAAAGCAAAGTCAGTATTGCCTACGTAACCAAATCTTTTAAGGGTGGCTGGAAAATTATTGATGTCATCCTAGATGTTGGAATTAGCGAGCTGAAAGTACGACAGTCAGAGTATCGTCACATACTAAAACAATCTGGTGTGCAGGGCCTCATAAGTTTATTGAATAGCAAGGCAGACCAACTTATGTCCGAATAAAGCACTCTTTGAATTGGGGCACATTATCTTGAAAAAACCACTTTTTAGCGTGTTAACTTTAGCTACCTTGATCTCTCTAGCTATCTTGATCTCTCTGGCATGGACTTATTATCCCAACAATTCCTGGGCGCACTCGCATGCTGCAAATCCTAGAAACCTGATCATGAATTTCCACTCGAAACTCTTAGATGTTATGCAAAATTCAGAGAACCTTGGCTATGGAGGTCGCTATAAGCAATTAGCACCGCATATTGCTAATGCATTTAATCTTCGCTTGATGATCAAGATTGCTTCTGGACGCCATTGGAAGAATGCTACAGAAGACCAAAAACATGCCCTCGTGACCGCCTTCTCAAATGTCAGTATTGGTATTTATGCTACACGCTTCGATGGGTATTCTGGGCAGAGTTTTGAGATATTGAAAGTTAAGCCAGGGATCCACGGCTCTCAATTAGTAATGACTCGTCTAATTAATCCTAACACAGATGACATTAACCTCACTTACGTGACAAAAGAAACCAGGGAGGGCTGGCGCATTATTGACGTTATCCTCGATACTGGTATCAGCGAGCTCGCCATCCGACGCTCTGAATACCGCCAAATACTAAAACAAGGCGGCGTCGCTGCACTAACGACGCAGCTAATAAAAAAAGCCGATTTGCTTGGTCTTAATTGATATCAGACCTGGGATTAAAACGGCCAAAGCTCGCTGTGTAACAGACGCCGATAAGATAGCCGAAAATTATCCAAATGAGTTCCCGAAAACGTCGGACCAACCCGATTGAAAGACCTAATGCTGGCGCACCCGTAATTGTTCCGGCTACAATCAAAAAGGCACCTTCCTGAGCTCCAATGCTCAGCGGTATAAAGAACGTGCTTGACCGAACCATTTGAGTCACGGCTTCGATAATCCATGCCTCTGACCAAGTAATTGGACGATCTAAGATCCAGAACACTATATAAATCTCAACGACACCTAGAACCCAATTCAAAAACGCTAACATTGAAGCAACAAATAAGCGACGTCCGTTAGTAGTATAAAATTTTACTAATGCCTCATCCATAGATTGGATTTTTTGAACGAAAAAGTGAATTCTTTTAGATAAAAACCGATTGCTCACCCATTCACCAAGGATACTTCCAAGCCTAAGACGCTGAATCGAGAAAAACAATACTGTTGCAACCACAATAGCAGTGAGCCCTATACCAGCTGTCTGCTTATAGACAAGTTCAAATTTGCCCGTGTGGATCATAAAAGAGAACCCAATCATCAAAAACACGCATAAGCCAACCATATTTATCGTCTTAGCAAGTATCAGAGATGCAGTACTCTCATGGTAAGGGACAGCATAGTGACGCTTTAGGAGTATCGCTTTAACTGGTTCACCACCCATCGAAACAATTGGCGTCACATTGTTGTATGTCTCGCCAACCATACGTACAGCAAATAACCGCCAAACCCAACGAAAGCTAATCGGTAGAGATACCAACGTAAGATGCCAACTTAGCGAATCTATCAAGAATGCTAAAACATATAGAATTACAACCCCTAATAATCCCCAGCCAATAACCCGAGCATTCTGCCATACCACGAAAACATCAATGCCAGCGAATACTATCCACAACAAACCCAAACCAATAAGAAGAAAAACTCCCCTCCAAAGCCAACTTCGCTTTAAAGAAATCTCGCTTTCAGACATGGAATTGTCTTGCGCCGTGCACAAACTGGGTCATCCAGTAAAGTTGAGCGCCAAAAGCCCCCGTCGGCAGCAAAATCCACAGGCAATCTATAGATGCTAAAAGCAGAACCAAGAAGCAGAAATCGGCGCGCGATAACTCCCTGATAATATAAATTCCCCAGAGAAGCGGGGTGCTTGGCAAAACATTCTCTTTTTCTACATCTACATTTATTTCATCTCTCTCTCCTCGATGGCTAAAAAAGGTCAGGTACTGGCCAATAAAATAGTTAATAGAGGCACCCACAGTTGCCGCACTACCTAACCAGAACCATAGATCATCAGCTGTTGCTTCGGAATAGCTAGTGCCAAGCGCAAAGAAAAATATGGCATGAACCACCCAATCAACGAAATCATCAAGCGCCTCGCCAAATTTTGAATCCTCCCCTCTAGCGCGTGCTACTTCGCCGTCACAATTATCAAGTATGTAGGATACTACGAGAAAGATGGCTGCTACCAGGGTAGCATTAAAACTTCCAACCATCAGCAGCCAGCCAGTAGCAAGACCGCTTATTAGGCTCAATACGCTCACTCCATTACCCGAAATTGGCGTCTTCAACAATAAAGGGGTAACCTTTTTCGAAATATGTCGGATTAATGGAAATAAATGCACCTGGTTATTTACCATACTACTAACGTCCTTCAAAGCCTCGCCTACGGTATACCAAGGCCATCAGTGCAGGCAAAAACACCAAAGTTCCTAGTACGGACGCCGTAATAGCAATCATCAAAAGTATACCCATGCTAGCCGTCCCAGGGTGTGAAGAGAAAGAAATGCTGCCGAACGAACCAATTGTGGTCAAGGCGCTTAGTAGCACAGCCCGCGGGGTAGAGGTTCTCATTGCGGATTCAGCGCTTTCAGAATTGTGAACTCGAGCTACAAGATGTATTGCACCGGCAACACCGAGCCCAAACAAGAGTGGCAAAACAATAACGTTAGCTAGGTTAAACGTAAGCCCACTCAAAACAGTAACTGCCGCAGTCCAAATTCCGGCCAATAAAACTGGTGCGAGGACAAATGCTAAATCCATAGGGCGCCTTAGAACAACAAACAATAGAATACAAATAGCCACGACCGCAATAAAGCCGGCTTCCAGAAAGGAGCTAAGTACAATTCGGCCAGCCTCCATAACAGTTACCGGGGTTCCCGACAAACGAGGTGCCTGATGTCTTACCGCCGTGACGAAAGTCCTAAGTTCCCGCCTATCACGTAGGTCCGACTTTGGAAATATTTCAACTAAGGCGCGACCATCATTAGTTAACCACCGACGTAGCAACTGGTTGGGCAAACTTTCGAGGGTCACCGGCTGAGCGTTAAGGGCTATTCTAAGATCTGTTAACCTACCAAAAAGATCTAAAAAAAGACGCCTCTCTAATAATTCGGCCTCTTCATCTTCACGCACAAGTTTGCTCAATACGAGTCGCATACGCATCGCGGCCTGAGCGAGCTCACCGGGACGTCTCTCGATTAGCTGGTCGAGCTCAGAAACAAGCGCGGCCCATGCACGCCTCGTTTTTACAACTGAATTTAAGCCACCTTTTGTCGGCATGCTGTCATGTAGCGATGACGCCATAAATAGCGCCAAATTTGATATTATTTCTAGTTTCGGCTCTTGCTCGTTCGGCACGAAATTCGCAACGGTCATGGTGTGATCTACTTCCGGCAAAGCACTGAGTATTGATGCCATATTTTTGGCGGAATCTAGATCAGTAGCTAATAATTCCGCAGAGTAGTAGCCCTGCGTACCATCTTTCATCAGGTCCAAAAGTGTAGCAACCGATTCTGAATTTGGGTCTTTTAGGTTCAAAGGATCAAAATCAAAGTTAACCCGCGGTAGTAACGCACCTGAGCCTAAAGTGATTACTAGAAGAATAACTAGAGTCAATCGCGGCAATAGTAATCCTATTCCATTATATTTTTTTGTCTTTTTAATATCTACATGAGAAGGCAGTAGGCTGATAATTGCGGGCAATACCGTAAAATTTGCAAAAAGAGCTATAAACATGCCACTGCCAGCTATTTGTCCTAATTCTGCTAACCCCACGTAGTCAGTTGGTAAAAATGCAAAAAAAGAAATACCGGCACTGACGGCACAAAGTGTCAAAGGACCACCGGCACTCTTTGCAGCCTCGCGAAGAGCGGTTATGTTCTCACCGCATAAATTCAATGCTTCACGATATCTTAAACCAAAATGAATTCCAAAGTCTACGCTGAGCCCAATGAATAAAACCGCAAAGGCTACCGATATTATATTGAGCGCACCAACGCTCACTATAGCAAAGGATGCGGTCCAAATTAGTCCCATAATTAATGTTGAAAGTATTGCAAATACTAGCCGAATAGATCCAAGTCCAAACAGCAATATAATCAATACAAGGACCAGCGAGACAAACACAGCTAATCCCATGCCCGTTTGAACACTTTGCAATTCCTCTTGCTCTAATGCTGCTGAACCCGTTATTCTCAATCGAAGCCCATTTGTCTCATTAATTCCTAATTGTCTCGCTGAAGCCCGCACTTCATTAACCGCGTCCTCAGCGGGTTTTAGGGAATTAAAATCGAGTCTGGGCTTTAAAATAATAAAACGCCTTCGTTCTGAAACAGGAGTTTTTTTCGTAAGATTTCTAGAAATCAATCGCGACCAGTCGAGAATTTTAAATTCACCGCGGACTTGTGCTTCGGCAACATTGGCTATTTCTTTGAAGATAGCACTCAATTCTATAGATTTATTTCCACCAGGCTTTGCCTCCTCCTTAACTGCGCGAGACATTATATGGAATAAACTATCTAGCGAAGGATCATGCGCTAACGTTCCTAAAAACGGTTGGGCTTCAGCCAAATTATCACTTAGGCTATGAAGTTCGTCAGTTTCGAGATAAAGTAAACCGTTCTGCCTAAAAAATGGCTCACTACGGAGATCATAAACGTCTTCGAATACCTTTGGCATCCCACGCAAACGAACCCCCATTGCAGTAGCAGCATCATTTGCTAGCCCTGCCGTTTCACCCTCAATGACAACAACCATGGTGCCTTGCGTTTGAGGAAAAGCGGCATCTATTTCACGTGCGTATTCTCTAAATGGCACATCCTTTGATAGCATATCAGTAGTAGAAGTATTAAGCTCAACAGCTACAACGAAGTGTAACAGAGCTATCAAAGTCCATAACGAAGTAAATATGATAGTTAAAATAGCGTGACGAGATACCCAACTCACCCAGTTGGCGAGAAAATTCTTATAGCCAGCAACCAACCTATTAATTTGCACAGTGTACCTCCACTCCGCTCCAACACTTGACTCGCAGTGACGCTTTTACCAGGCTAGTACTGTATGAATGGAGGTATTCATGGTTCCATGGGATCAGCGTGCAGCGGGTATCTTGATTAAGCCGTTGCTGACGACATCGATTACCCCTAATCAGTTGACTATTGCAACAATTTTGGTCGCATTTATGGGAGCGATTATGCTGGCGCAGGGATCGCTGTTTTGGGCTAACTGGGGTGCTGGGTTGTTCGTATTGTCTCGCTTTCTCGACCATGCAGACGGCGAACTGGCACGTCAAAAAAATATGCGCTCCAAGCTTGGCTATTATCTGGATTATGCCTCGGGTGGCCTCAGCTACGGCGCACTTTTTATTTGTCTCGGGATTGGATTTCGCGATAGTAGTTTGGGCTTTTGGGCTATCATCTTGGGAAGCACGGGTGCAGTCGCTTCCCTGGGTTCGGTGTTCACTAATCTTAATATTGATAAAACAAATGACAATATTGATCCCGAAGAAGGTGAAGCTATTGGATATCCAGAGTTTGCTGGGTTTGAATTGGAAGACGGCATATACCTGCTCGCACCCATCACCTGGTCGGGCTGGCTGTATCCGTTTTTCGTGGCCGCCAGTATTGGATCTACTATCTATGGGCTTTGGGCACTTCGAGAATTGATCCGGCTTAAACAGCAGCGATAGACACATCTCTTACTCCCGTAAAAATATTTTCCGTCGGAATACAATGAAGAAAAAAACTGCAAAGCAAGGTGCACCAATAGCAGCTAGCAATAACAAACCCTCCCCAAACTCAAAAAACACCGCTATCGGTACCACACACATAGCGTCATCCGGGTCAAAACCAGCCGCGCTCCCAAGTTCAGCTGCGCGTGCGCCTTGCAAACTTTCGACCTTAATCACCATTCCAAGGATAGCAGCCACCGACATACCGGCTACCAAACCCATTACGATAGCACCTAAACCATAAGCACTATGACTGTGACTAAGGCCAATACCTAGACCTACAAAAATCATTGAGTTACAAAAGGCATCAGACATCAGGTCAAGTTTGTGCCCGGAGGAACTAGTTCGACCAGTCAATCTCGCCAAATCACCGTCCGCCCGGTCGAATAGTATAGAGACTAAGAAACAAACCGAACCAATTTGTAACCACGGAGATGCACCAAAACTAATACTGCAAAAGGCTCCTACCCCGGTTACCAGACGCGCAATAGTCAAATGATTCGGATGAACAGCTGTCCTGACAAGCGGCTTGACTATAAGTGTGCGTGAAATTTTATGCAACCAAGTGTTATGGCTCATCGAATTGAATTACCTTTGTCACCAGCAAGCCTCAGAGCGCCTATAGTTTTCAACCATTATGTTGAAAACTATTAAACAGGACGTTACTGAAGAAACTATTAGAAATTCTAAAAAATCAATCATTTCCAAATTTTAAATCAGCAAGCATATAACATAGTTAAATGGCAGGGCCTATGCCAATATATCGCTAATACCATAGTCGGACACCATCGAAGCCTGTAATGGCTATATCCCATAAAACTAGATTTTGAGGGGTTCCTATTAATGTTGATATTTACCCTTTTAATAAAGGCCGCTTTCGCCGGTACAATCGTTCTTATTTTATCCGTCTTCGCTGAACGATTATCTCCAAGGATTGCCGGTGTGATTTCTGGAGCACCACTCGGTGCTTTGATATCTTACTATCTACTTGGCATTGAAAAGGGAATCGGTTTTGTAACTGCTAGCATTCCGCACGCCATCGTTGGTATTGCCGGTGTATTGATATTTGTAATCACTTACTATGCAATTTCCATCCGAGTGGTGAGTTTTAACGCCTTGAAAAGTACATTTGGCGGATTGTTCATATTTGTAGTATTTGCCTTTGTTATACGCGAAATTCCTTTCTCCGTCTTATCGGCCCTACCTGTTACTATAATTACGGCTTTGATCGCCGCATTTGGTTTTCGTCGTGCAAAGGACCTACATGTAGTTGAGCCTGTCCGCCTCAACTTTAGCATGCTGGCTCTAAGAGCAGGCATTTCAGCTATCTTCGTTATTTCAGTCGTCACTTTAGGAAAACTTCTGGGTCCAATTTGGGCCGGTGTATTGATTGGCTTCCCTATGACCTGGCTACCGACTATCTTAATAATCCAATATACCTATTCTCGCGACCACGCATATGCGATGTTTCGCGGTTTCCCGCTTGGTATCGGGTCAGTATTAACCTACCTGGCCAGCGTTTCGTGGAGTTTTTCAAAGCTCGGAGTGCATCTCGGAACATTAACCTCCTTAACCTTAGCAATAGGCTACCTGTTTGTCGTGACCTGGAAATTCGACCTCAAAAAAAGTTGAGCAAGGTCTCTTGCTCTATGAATTTTGGACCCATATTATTTGCCACGTTTCACTCACCTGGAAAAATTATGCTGCGTACTCCTCGCTTAAGCGACAAACATATTCAGATCTTTAATCAAGATGGATTTCTTATCTTAAGACAAGCTTTTAACATCGAAGAAATGGAATCACTCGTGTCGTGGAGTGACGAAATGCTTGCGCGTCCTGAGGTATCGGGGAAACACTGGGTGTATCACGAACAAAGCATTACTGACGATACACTTGTAAATCGCATCGAAAATATAGCACCTTTCCACCTCGGCTTCAGAGAATTAACAAAAGTCCTCGCATTGCCCGTCGGACAGCTGCTCAACGAAAAAGCTGTTTTATTCAAGGAAAAAATAAATTTTAAAATACCAGGCGGTGGTGGCTTTAAAGCGCATCAAGATTCTCAGGCTGGCTGGGAAATTTATGCAGATTTTTTCATCAATGTACTTGTAAGTATCGATGCGGCTACTCCAGAGAACGGGTGCTTAGAGCTCTCCGCTGGTTATCATAAACAACGCTTGTTACGATTATGGGAACCACTAACCGAGTCGGACATGCAGGATATCAAATTCATTCCCATCCATACTGAGCCTGGTGACATTGTATTTTTTGATAGCTACACACCACACCAATCAGCGCCAAACCTCAGTAACCACATGCGAAGGATTTATTACGCCACCTATAACCGGCGTTCAGCTGGTGAACATATGGCGAAATATTACGCTGATAAGCATAAAAATTTCCCGCCCGATATTGATCGCGAGCCCAACAAAAATTATGTCTATCAGGTTTAATTGATTTTGGAATGCGTTTTCTATTTATCTTGGGTTACTAAACTCGCCTATGCGCGGGATTACACTGGAAATTGCTTGTTCAAGGTCACTTGGGTAGTCGATCTCCACCCATGGAATACCTGTTACGTCTTCGTAGCCAAATGTCATCGGCGGTTCAGACTTTAAAACAGCCGTCATCGCTCGCTCGTAAGTACCCTTTACCTCACCAGAGGCGATAATTTCTTCAACTGCATCCATAAGCAATCCCGAAACCCGACCGTCCATTTTCATGAACCCGGGCCACTCTCCAACGGTGTCAAAATCTTCTTTTATTACTTTACCAAAATCAACAATCACTCCGTTTTTTAGGCAAAGCTTCACAGGGTCTTCGTCTGATTGGAATTCCTGATCGAAAATAAAACAATTTTTATTTGGTGATAAAATTAATTTTTCCAATAAAAAAGGATGGTACAGTACGTCAGCGTCCATAAACAACACATCAACACCTAAACGCAATACTTCCTCTCCACACCCTAAAGAAAGGATAGGACCCTCCCGATACCTAGGGTTTTCTATCCAATGGATAAAACCACTACGAGCGAATTTTAGAGCCTCCCCAATTAACAATTCTTTGCGATGTCCAACAATCATCACAAGTTCTTCAACACCGTGCGCTTGCAAAATTTCAATATGGCGTTGCAAAAGGGATTGCCCTTCAAAGGTTAGTAGTGCCTTTGGTATATCATTATTGTCATCGCCAAAAAGCCGCCCGCCAATACCAGCAGCCAACATCAATGCTTTCATCTATAGAAGCCTAATTCTCATCAGAGGGAGTTTTAAGGCTGTGTACACCTAGGGGCAATACCCATTATCTGAAAACCAACCGATAGCATCAGCTAAGGCCTCTTTTGCGGGTCGCGGCTGATATTTGAGCTCACGCATTGCTTTAGTTGATGAAAAATACATTTTCTTTCGGGACATTCTTACACCATCAACTGTAGCAAATGGTTCACCACCACCGCTCACACGCGCCCAAACCTCGGCCACATAGGCAATAGGCATAACAAAGCCGTGTGGTAGATATATTTTAGGTGGTTTACCACCAACCAACCTGGCAATCTCAACTAAGATGTCCTTTAATTCCATGTTTTCTCCACCGAGCAAATAACGCTCTCCAATCCTCCCCTTTTCAAAAGCTAGGAGATGACCCGCAGCAACATCATCCACGTGCACGATATTAAGACCTGTTTCGACATAAGCTGGCATCTTACCCGATGCAGCTTGAACAATTAGTCGCCCCGTCGGTGTAGGCTTGATATCCCCTGGCCCAATAGGAGTGGATGGGTTAACAATTACAACGGGAGCACCCTCTTCAATGATTAATTGACGCACGACTTCTTCGGCGCGAAACTTTGACTGCTTATAAGCACCAATCATATCGGCATAATTTACAGGGGTAACTTCATCGCCCTCGCCCCCGGGCACAATTCCCAATACGGCAACAGAACTAGTATAAACCATCCGTGAAACACCAGCTTCCATGGCAGCCACCACGATCGCGCGAGAACCTTCAATATTTGTTCGGAACATAGATTCTGGATCGGGAGTCCACAATCGATAGTCAGCCGCGACATGATAGACGCCCGAACATCCATCAACAGCCCGCGATAAAGTTTCAGGTTCCAAGAGGTCACCTTCCACAACCTCTACCTGAAAGCCTTCAATATTCCGACAGTCTGAAGTCGGCCTTACTAACGCTCTTACCCGTCTGCCTTGCCCTACAAGGGCTCGGACAATGGCAGATCCAATGAAACCGGCCGCACCAGTAACTAGTATCATGTGATTATTATCCCCACGGAACTTTGTTTCCTCTAGATTTACAGTTATATTTTCTATAGAAGGCACCTTGAGGAACACACCTTTACGGTTTTGAAGTTTATTTTCAATGGCGAGGAATCTTCCCATGGCAAATAATTTAAAAATTCTTTTAGCCCGGCCGCGCGGTTTTTGTGCCGGTGTAGAGCGTGCCATTGAAATTGTTGAACGTGCCCTCATTCTATTCGGACCACCAGTTTATGTCCGCCACGAAATTGTGCATAACAAACATGTCGTAGAATCGCTTCGGGAAAAAGGCGCCATCTTCGTCGAAGAAATAGATGATATTCCACAGGGAGCGAATGCTATTTTTAGTGCGCATGGGGTTGCTGCTAGCGTGGTTCAAGCCGCAGGTAAACGTAATCTCGAGGTTATAGACGCCACTTGTCCCTTAGTCTCAAAGGTTCATAAGGAAGGCCAAAACCATGTCAAAAAGGGCCGTCAGGTTATCCTCATTGGCCACGCTGGGCATCCAGAGGTAGAGGGTACACAAGGGCAAATTCCCGGTGGTGTACTGCTAGTTAATTCTGTGGAAGATGTAGAGAAACTCGAAGTTAAAGACCCTGACCAACTTTCTTATGTTACGCAAACAACTCTCAGTGTAGACGATACACGTGAGGTCATCGAAGCCCTTAAAAACAAATTTCCTAATGTCCTGGGCCCTGATGTAAAAGACATTTGCTACGCGACGCAAAATCGCCAAGACGCAGTCCGTATTTTGACTCCGCAAATTGATCTGTTGCTAGTAGTAGGAGCGCAAAACAGTTCAAATTCGAACCGACTTCGAGACCTTGGAGCTTCTATGAATAAACCTAGCTACTTAATAAACGATGCCAGTGATCTTAATCCTGAATGGCTTAAAGGGGTTAAAATAGTTGGCATCACAGCGGGCGCCTCTGCACCAGAAGAACTTGTACAAGGCGTGGTAAAAAAATTAGCAGATTACCGCAATATCGAAGTGGAAAAGGTGTCTGGTGTTAAAGAAAATGTTACATTCAAATTACCACGTGAATTATCGGATTCAGCTTTTGTTTAAGCTACAAATAATTAGGAAAAAGCGTTGCCAGTTCCTTTGATCCAGCAAATCCGCGTCGGAAGCTATATTATTAAACAACGGCTACTAAACCGTGAAAAGTATCCGCTCGTATTGATGCTAGAACCTTTATTTCGCTGTAACCTTGCGTGCCCTGGCTGCGGAAAGATCGACTACGAAGATTCAATACTCAATAGGCGTCTTTCGTTAGAAGAATGCCTTAAAGCGGTCGATGAATGCGGTGCGCCTATAGTATCTATACCTGGCGGGGAGCCTTTAATCCATCGGGACATAACGGAGATTGTAAATGGTATAATCGCCAAAAATAAATTCGTTTATCTTTGTACCAATGGTTTATTGCTAGAAAAAAAACTTAAGGAATTCAGACCCACTCCTTATTTAACGTTTTCAGTCCATCTCGATGGTTTAGAAAAACATCATGACAAAGCTGTAGATCAACCAGGCACATTTAAAAAAGTTGTCTCCGCAATACGCGAAGCTAAAAAACTTGGCTTTAGGATTAATGTCAATTGTACGCTTTTTGACCAAATGACTGCCGCTGAAACAGCAAAATTTTTTGATTTCTGCATGAATGATCTTTGCGTTGAGGGGATTACAGTGTCACCGGGTTATGCCTATGAACGCGCCCCCGATCAGGAACACTTCCTCAATCGACATAAAACCAAGCTTTTGTTCCGCAATATTCTTAGTCGCACAGGCGCTAAACGCTGGAAATTTAGTCAGTCAACACTATTTATGGATTTTCTCGCAGGAAACCAAGCCTATCATTGTACACCTTGGGGGAACCCAACCCGTAATATATTCGGGTGGCAAAAACCCTGCTATCTGTTATCAGAGGGCTACGCTAATAGCTTCCAAGAGCTAATGGAAGAAACTGACTGGCAATCCTACGGAACAGGTAATTATGAAAAGTGTGCAGACTGCATGGTTCATTGCGGTTACGAGGCTACAGCTGTAACAGACACAATTGTTCATCCCATAAAAGCACTCAGCGTTTATATGCGCGGTATTCGAACTACTGGTAAAATGGCCCCTGAGATCTCTCTAAAAAACCAACGCCCCGCTGAATATGTATCTGAACGACTAATCAAAGGCACTACACACGGTGAAAAGAACGAGACTACACTAGATCCTAGAGCTAAACCCGAGACTAGAGCCAGCTGCACTCGCGGTGCGGCGTAAAGAACTCAAGGCCCTTTTCGAATTACCCGCGAGATTTAACAAGGCGAGCAATTCCCAAGGCCGTTTTGCCAAGGTCAACGCTATACAGAAATAATCAACCTCACCATTACTAGTTAAGCAAGATAAAACCCAATCGGGTACGTCTTGCCAAGCTGGATCGGATATAGCCCGCAAAACGATAAAAGGCAGACCTGTTTCAACCGCAACTCTTGCTAATGCATGTGTCTCCATGTCACACGCTATCGCACCCGTATTGATGTGTAATTTATTTTTCTCACATTGTGATAATACCATCGTATCGCTTCCAACAATAGCGCCTTCCACAAGTTCAAGATCTGCTGGCAGCAAGCGTTTCAAAGAGTTTCGCCAAACATTAGAAGACTTATATATATTTGCTCCATCTACAACCTTGTTAGCTAGAACCAATGTGCCAGCCTGAACTCCAGGTGCAATACCACCCGCAATACCGAAGCTGACAAGTGCCTCAGCGCCTCTAGTTATCAATTCACGAGCGCCATACTCACTACGCGCTGGACCGACACCGGCAAATGAGAGAACACCAGGGTCGGCGATTCCATCCACTAGCAAACATTTGGCCTCACGTAAAAACCCAGAAACAACACCTATAGGCAAATACTATATCCCCCAAATAGGCATATTGGACTTCAGCTTTAGTAAGTTACGATATCGCGCCAGTGTCAGGAGCGGGAAAAAAGCACTGTAACCGTGATAACGCAAATAAAACACACGTGGAAAGCCGACTGCATTGAAGTACTCCTCCCGCCACTTACCTCGATCACGGCTCGTCCTAAGTAAATAGTCAATGCCACCCTTTACAGCTACGCTTTGAACCTCACCTGCTGCCATTAAACCCAAAACGGCCCAAGCTGTCTGCGATGGGGTTGAACTTTTTACCTCATCTCGGCGATGCTGCCAGTAGCTTGCACAATCTTCACCCCAGCCGCCATCAGGGCGTTGACGTCCTTTGAGCCAATCAACAGCTCTTATAATATAAGGAGCTTGCATATCCTCACCTATTGCAGCTAAAGCACACAATACTGACCATGTCCCATACACGTAATTGTTACCCCATCTTCCAAACCAAGAGCCATCCTCTTCTTGCTCGCGCTTTAAATAGTCAATCGCACGAGCAACTGGCATAAAATCACGCCCGTATCCCAGCTGAGCCAACATGGATACACATCTTGCACTTACATCTGCTGTAGGAGGATCAAGGAGTGCGCCATGATCTGCAAATGGAATATGTTGCAAAAAATGATGCTCGTTGTCTTTGTCAAAAGCACCCCAACCACCATTAGTACTTTGCATTCCGAGGACCCACTCGGTTCCTCTTTCTATGGCCCCTTTATACAATTCAGCATTAGCCCGATTTAATGCCATTACCACTACCGCCGTATCATCAACATCTGGATAATGGCTATTTGAGTACTGAAATGCCCAACCACCCGGGCGCAAATCTCCCGTGTTAACCCCCCAGTCACCTACAACATCAAGAACTTGCCGCCCTTCAAGCCAACCAGCCGCTTTTTCTATCGCTGCGTCACCTATAGAGCTCGCTTCAAGCGTAGCATGCATTGCGAGTGCCGTGTCCCAGACTGGTGACATGCAAGGTTGACAAAACCCCCAGTCATCATGAAACACTAAGAGTTTATCAATGGCAGCGCGAGCAGTCTGAAAATTTGTGTCTTCGTTATTATAGCCCAATGCATAAAATGCCATTACCGAGTTAGCCATAGCGGGAAAAATTGCCCCAAGCCCATGCCGACCATTCAAGCGCTCTATAATAAATTCTAGAGCCTTGTTTATAGCATGACGTTCCAGAAACTTGGGAAATACAATTTCTAAAGGACGCACTATGCAATCTAATAATAGAAATAACTTCCCTAACCAATGTCCAGTGGGATTAGCCAAGAATCGACGTTCATCTCCTGGAGATATAACGAATAATTCACGAATATTCACACGGCGCGGATTCGCAGCCTTAGGCTTCAAAGTAGTAAGTATTAATAAGGGCACCATAACAGTACGCGACCAATAAGACACCATGCTAAGGTGGAATGGAGCCCATCGCGGTAAGAGGAGTGCTTCTACCCGCATTACCGGCACAGCCCGCCAAGGTAATTGTTCAAAGAGTGCGAGAGCTATGCGTGTAAATACATTTGCCTTAGCTGCTCCACCAGCTTTGAGGATAGCTTCCCGCGCACGGGCCATGTGCGGCGCATTGGGATCTTCACCGACCAACTTAAGCGCGAAATACGCCTTAACCGATACACTAACATTAAAATCACCGTCATGATAGAGAGGCCAACCACCATCCTCATGTTGAATGGAACGCAGATAACGAGCAAGCTTTTCTTCTACCTCTTGATTTATCTCTCCAATAAAATGATTTAGAAATATATATTCGGCCGGAATCGTAGCATCGGCTTCAAGCTCGAATGCCCAATGTCCATCATTAGATTGCTGCTCAATAAGCCACGTTCGAGCTTCCTCTATAACCTCACTTATTTCAGTTTGGTTAGAGATCGGTTCTTGTTTAATCAAGTTCTCCCTATGCTTTATCATGCGCACACTCTCGCGACCTCGTGTGTGAGCTCATGTTAGACCGGAACTATTTCTAAGCATGGCTTTCCCTAGCATTAATCCACAATATGTTCGAAGCTAAATCAAAATGATTTTTGTCAAAAAACATTCATGATTTCAAGAGACTTAATCAATTTTCCATATATTCTAATGCAGAATTAGCTGCTATAATACCGGAACGCACAGCACCCTCAATTGTTGCAGGTATGCCCGTATCCGTCCAATCTCCTGCGAGGAACATGTTAGTAAATTCCGCCCTTGCGGAGGGCCGACGAGCGACTTGCTCCGGAGTTTGCTCGAAAGTGGCGCGCTTTTCTTTGATAACTCTTGAGGGGCCTCTATTTGAAGAACCGAGGCCAAAAACAGAACTTATGTCAGCCCACATTTTATCCGCAATCTCAACCTCAGATATTTTTGAAAGCTCGTTAGCAGCACTTATTGTAACTGAAACCACGTCACCACGCACAAACAGCCACTCAGCCATACCTCCGACTACACCAATGAAATTAGCTTCGGGGGATCTTCCTTCTATACGAAAATGTCCATTCACAATTGTCTGAAATGTATTTGGCACTATTAAGTTCGGCGCTAATTGTGCTGCTGAATAGGGCGGGACAGATAAAATAACAGCATCCCGTTCTCCGATTTCCACAAGATCAGTCGTTTCAATTCCTTTAACGCGTTGATCTTCAGAAATTATTTTACGCACACGCTTGTTGAAATCTAATTTACAAGACTTCCCAGAAAGATACGATAAAGCGGGGTCTACAAGAGCTTGACTTAAGCTGCGTACAGCCAATAACGGCCGACACGCAACCTCCCCTAACCCAAAAGTTTCTTTCAACGTTTTCCATAGCAAATTAGCTGAAGCATATGCTGGATCTGTATTAAGTACCGAAACTATGATTGGCCGCCAGAATCGATGCCAAATGACTCCATCAGTATCAAAGCATGCACCAACTGTATCTGAGGGTGTTGCTTGGGATAATCGCCAGATGGAATAATAATTTTTTATAGATATCCCAGGGATCCGCCACTTAGAATTAAAAATGGACCAGGGTATAGCCCTACTACCCGGTCGAACCGTCCAGGATGAGTTATCTGCCAAATCAATGAAGGGGAACTCTGCCAGCTCCGGTCCCTTTAATTCATTCTCCGCGCCGAGTAATTCAAGGTAACGCATTACCGACTTATTACCACTAAGTATCAAATGATTACCATTATCAATAATCCGCTCCAAGCGCCCATCGTAAAAAGATCGACACCGACCACCTGCGCTAGAAGTGGCTTCGTAAATCCTTACACATTTTCCAGCTTCTACTAATTGTACAGCTGCTGATAAACCAGCCAAACCAGCACCGATAATATGGATTTCTTCATTCGCTTTCACAGCACACCATAACGAAGGGCAATCCAAAATTTAGTCGCCTTTGAGAGAGGAACAGGTACGTCTATATTTGTCCAACCGCGAGACCGTAGTCGGCTCAGAATTCGCCGGTAGATCTGTAACATTATCATAGCCGGTCGTATACGATTACGATCACAATTAACCGCTATTTTCTGAGCTTGTTCAAAGTTTAAAACAGCAATATCAGCTAGAATTTCACATACTTCCGGTAACCTTGGATGACCCAATACCCTATTAAGATCATCCGTATCATCTATCTCATGAGCGGCGAGCAAGTCGGCTGGTACGTACAATCGGTTCCGCTGAGAATCCTCAGCTAAGTCTCGCAATATATTTGTTAATTGCAAAGCTAACCCTTCTGCCGATGCTAACATCTCACCAATCTCACGCGGCAATCCAAAAATATCTGTAGAAATACGTCCCACAGCACCAGCCACTCTGTCACAGTAAAGCTTTAACTCATTCATATCAGTGAAACGGACGGAACTCTCCGCATCCATTTCCATTCCATCGATTACTGCACGAAAGTCTTGTTTTCGGAGCTCAAATTTTTCGATCACCGGCAGTAATGCTCGACCTGTTAGAGTCCTTGGATAGCCACCATATATTCGTTCAATTTCGCCACGCCATTGGCCCAAAGCCACCCGTTTAATAGACTCTTCTCGAGGATTATCAACAAGGTCATCAACTTCACGGCAAAATGCATAGATAGCGAACATAGCTTGACGCTCTTGCTCCGCTAGGAATCGCATCGCCCAGTAAAAAGATGTCTCAGACTGACGTACCACGCACTCGACATGAGCAGCTGCGCTGCGCTGAGACTTGTCATCTTCCAATGCCGGAGTGGTTATTATCATTTCAACTATGGATACACCACCAGATTAGATTCGTCACCTATTGGTATTTTTTTCACTAACACTGTTGTAGTATCGACCTTTCCAAAGACAACCCTCACCCTTCCAGTAACGTAACGCTGATGAAATAGTCATCAAGCTATAAAGGCCTGCCACTAGCGGTAACGCAATGCCTCTTAATGGCGACAACTGATATAGTAATAGAGTTGGAGCATATGCCGTAAACATGGCAACCCACCCAAGTAGACCAAAAATCGCGAGATACCCACTGTTTAAATATATACCAGATACTATTGCTACCGGTGGCACTAAATAAATTAATACCATACCTAATATTGCTATAATAAGTGAAACAACTGAATAATTAAGCTGTACAAAGGCGCTACGGGCCACCAGATTCCAGATATCGGATAGATCATTGTAGGAGCGTAGGCTCCGCGTGCGCGTTGATAGTCCAAGCCAGATAGGGTAATTGCTTTTTATCAAGGTCGCCAGAGCACAATCGTCAATTAAATGAGAACCAATCTCACTTATCCCGCCCATTTTTTTTAAACAGTTGCGGCTAACCAACATACATCCCCCAGCAGCAGCAGCTGTTTTGTTCTTCACGTTATTAACAGCAGAAAAGGGATAAATTTTTTGGAAGAAAAAGATGAACGCAGGAATCAACCAAAGTTCCCAAAAACTCTCTAAGCGCAATTTCACCATTAGCGATACAAGATGCTTATCATCTTTTTCTGCTTTATAGACCAATCTAGCTAGATTACCGGGGGCATGGTAAATATCAGCATCGGTAAATAAAACGTATGAGGCCTCTGGCATAACTTTATTAATGGCATCTAAACCTTGAGAAACAGCCCATAGTTTCCCACTCCAACCCTCTACAAGGGGCCGTCCCGGTATTACATGGACTCGACTGGATTCAGCCACAGCCGCAGCTGTACCATCATTACTGCCGTCATCAACCACAATTATTTGGAGTTCACCCGGATAATCCTGTGCTAATAAAGAACGTACCGTTTCCCCTATTGTTTCAACTTCATTACGGGCGGGAATAACGGATATAACGGCAGGCCAAAATTCTAACTCTCCAACCTCTCCTATCCGCTGGTCAGAAAGCCAAAAACCATTCCTGAAAAATAACAACACAATCCAAATTGCCAAAGATAACCCAGCTAATCCAATCGAGATGTCCACGGTTATGGTCTACCTACTCCGAGAAGCACCACTGTAATTCCACGCAGTGACTGCCAAATATAGTCCAGCTTGTTTAATTGTAATCGAGAGCTTAAAGGGTCGCGATACCGAATCACTGATATCAACCTTTCAGCGATACTTACGATTGCCGAAACTTCCATAACTAATCTACGATTTTTTAGAATCAAAGGAAGTTTTTGTGCCTCCAACATTAATGGACCCAATCCGTCGAGGCAGCGATCAAAGACGTATCGCAATTTTGGTGATGTCTTAAAAGCATCCAGGTCTTCAATCCTAGCGCCAACCTCACCAAGCCAATCACGTGGCAAATAAACCCGATTAATCTGACGGTAATCTTCCTGACAGTCCTGTAGATGGTTAATAACTTGCAAGACATTACATAGGGCATCTGATGGTCCATAACCCACCTTGCTCTCACCATGTAAATCTAGAAGATAGCGTCCCACTGGCGCAGCCGATCGATCGCAATACGCCATTAGCTCGCTCCAATTTGCATAGCGGCTTTTTACTGCATCTTGTTTAAAGGCATCAATGAGATCTAAGGTATGCTGTAGTGTAACCCTGGTTGTAAGCAGACTTCTACGCATTTCTGATCCTATGCTATACTCAGGCGTGTTCATCTTACGACCTAAAATTGCCGCTTCAAACCCCTCTAAACGTTCCAATTTTACCGCCGCAGATAGATTTGGATTATCGGCAATATCATCGATCGTCCGGGCAAAACGATAAAACATAGCAACGTGCGGGCGAAGTTCACTTGATAGAAGCCACGAACCAACAGGAAAATTTTCGTAAGCTACATCTTTACCCGATGGTGTCTCTATGCCGGGTACTGATCCCGCCTCTATACGGCATTTATTCATAGCACTAGGACATTGCGTCCAATCCAATCAAGAATTAGCAGCAATGCGTTTCTTCAACTCTTCGAGCAGTCCCTGCACACCTTTACCACTTTTACGAATAACAGAGGAAAATTCCTTTTGTTGGGTGACACCCATACTCAACCCTTCGACCATAACATCAACTATTTTAAAGGCACCATTATTCAACATATCTTTACTTATTCGCCACGCAATGGATATGGGTTTCTGGGAGCCTGATCGAACAACTTTAGAGTGCACCAAAATGTCGTTGTCGCCGCGAACTTCTGATCGCTCCACATTTAAGGTTTCACCGGAATAACTAGAAAAGCGGTCCGCGTAAACAATCACAAGCATATTTTCAAACAGCTTTAGATATTCCGTCCGTTCAGATGGTGTTGCGCGACGCCAGTATCGCCCTAGGGCCCATCTAGCAATCCGTTTGAAGGCGAAGTTTTGAAGCATAATCTTACGAAAACGCTCACGACGCTCAGCAGCTCCTATATTGGGAGCTGCAAGAGATTTAACAGCCTCGTCGGCAAGCCCTTCTATGAACGACTTGGCCCCAGCCGCTGTATCATCCGCTTGTGCCGGAACACCAACAAGAAAGGGGGTGACAAAAATAGTAAGAACTATGAATGCCAAAATTCGGCTATTTATGAATTTCTGCTCATCTATCATCCGTGACCCCAAACTAGCATATCCATTACCACCCCTCAATCGACTAGAAATTAGTGCTTTAACATTTATATCGCAAGCCTGAGCTGGGTCTAGTCACGTCACAAGGCTACAACTAAGTAAGCTTGCGAGAAAATCATCTCGCCTAAGTAGGCCAAGTCCAAAATTCGGCACAAAAACGATGAGTTGTGCGTCAATATAATTTAATACGTGGTCGTGTCTAGAATGAATTCCTTCCATACTCTCAATAAGGTTATTAGTCGAAAAAATTACTCTTGAAACGATTCAACCCTTCTTGCTTCATAATTTAGATAATCATAATTGATACATTAAATTAAGATAATTTGGTTAATTTTTGAACGCGTTTTTGTTTAACCGCACGCCGCTCGACCTCACTCACAAACCTATCCCGGATTGTCACCGGACTTAGCTCAATTACAGAAACAGGGATATTGCCCGGTTGGCACTTGCACACAATTACAGTCATACGATCAGACTCCATGGCTGCTCTCAAAGCATCTGGCGCATCTTCGGCTTGACATTCAACTACACATTCGCACCCACACGCCGCAGCGACCCCAGTAAGTGAAGTTTTTTTTCCGGTATAGGTTGGCTGGTCTCCGGTGGACCCATAGCTGCTATTGTCTATTATGAATAAAACGAAGTTGTTAGCGACGTTATTTGCAATAGTGGGTAAAGCACCTAAATTAGTAAGTATCGAGCCATCACCTTCAATCGCGATGACTTTTGAATACTGGGAGAGCGCGAGACCCAAACCGATCGATGAACATAAGCCCATTGCACCAAGCATATAAAAATTGCTCGGCTGGTCATCAAACAAAAATAATTCCTGCGAGGGAAGACCTACATTACAGATCACTAGTTCGTCCGATATAATGGGAACGATGGCCTTTAAAACTTCACTTCTGTTCATCCGCCACCCCTCCAAAAATTAGAATCTGTAAGGATGGCTACTGGTTTTTTACTCATCTGGGTATACTTTAGAATATCTCCAAACTCTTCAACGTCGCTTGGGTTATGAAAGTGATACGTAGGAATATTCATTTCAGCCAGCAAAGGCTTGGTATGGATCGCCATTTCAACCTGACAAGCTATGGCCTCTCCAACTTCTCCACGAAAGCTGATTAACATTGGTAGCGGAAATTGATAAAATTGTATCAAGGTTGATAGGGCGTTAATGGTTACGCCAATGGCAGTATTTTGCATAATAATACAAGATTTTTTACCGCCCATGTATGCACCAACGCAAAGCCCCATACCTTCGTCTTCTCTGTTTGAAGGCACATGAAGGATACGATCCTCATTCTCAATTTCTAATATTACACCGGCAAGCTGTTTACATGGTACTGTTGTGACAAATTCAATGTCATTTGCGATTAATTCGTCAAGAATACGCCTATCCAAATTTATAGGCATTTATTACACTCCTGCAAAATTCTATCCATCAATCAATGGCTTTAATATCTTATTATAGAGTTCACTTTTCATTTCAACACCTAATCCGGGGGAATCTGGTAAATTTATATATCCTTCTTTTATTTCATCCTCATCACCAAATCCACCGAAGGGCTGAAATACCAATGGATATGTTTCTGTACCACCTAGTTGAAGGCCAGCTGCCAGATGAAGACCAAGTTGGTGGCCTCCGTGCGGAATATGTCGGCGCGACGACCAGCCCATCCTTTCTCCCTTCCTAACAATATTTAAAAATGTAGTAGGTCCATAACAAAGAGAGGGGTCAAACTGAAGCCAATCGCAGTCACGCCGTAGACCCCCATAACTCAGTAAGTTCTCGGCGTCAGCCTCTGAGAACAAGTTCTCGGCCGTCGCAAGCGGGATTGGAACCGCGGCTGCAAGCTCCGCATAACCTTTAAAGTCAAGTGGATCAATCGGCTCTTCAAACCAAGCAAGCTCGTACTCAGACATAGCATTTGCGTATCTTAACGCTTCGTCAATACCCAGTGCTGCATTGGCATCAACCGCCAGGTTACGGCCTTCGCCGACGATAGATAGTGCGGCATCGATTCGACGCTTATCCTCTTCCAATGCCGCCCCACCCACTTTTATCTTCATTAAGACGTAACCGGTATCCAAATAACCCTTTAGTTCGGACTTCAGGCCCTCAATCCCTTTCTCCTCATCATAGTACCCACCTCCTGGATAAACTGAAACTCGATTATCATAAATGTCATCATTGAACCGTTCTGCAAATATTTTATAAAGCGGCTTACCTTCCGCTTTACCAATGGCATCCCAGATAGCCGCATCCAAAGCCCCAACCGCAAAGGCCCTCTCTCCATGACCGCCCGGCTTTTCGTTCTGCAACATACAAGCGTTTACTCGAACAGGGTCCAATATCCCTTGGTCATCAAGAAGACTATCAGGGTCAGCACCTAAAAGTCTTGGGATCAGGCGCTCACGAAGCACACCCCCCTGTGAGTAGCGGCCATTTGAGTTAAAACCGAAACCTATAATCCGGTCTCCCTCTAGCTTCGCATCCATTATCACCGCAACAACACTAAGAGTCATTTTCGAGAAGTCGATAACTGCATTTCGCATCGGTGATGCGAGGCTCGCACTTGTCTCTCGAATTCCTTTAATACGCATACATTACTCTCTATTAGATTTTTACTACGACAGCATGGTAAAAAATCACTCCACATTTCAAGCTTTTGTTGCGAGATAATCGTTTCGCACCTAGGCTTCGACATTAACCTAATGATCTGGAGTGACCGATGCTAAAACCACTTTTATTTGCAAGCTTAGCCGCAATTGGAAACGCAATTATGGTTTATGGTCAACGCGCAACAGCTTCTACAAGTAATCCATTTTTTTTCATTTTTATAGCGATTGTTGTTTGTGGGATTTTATTTGGTATAAGCACGTTAGCATTTCGAAATGGCAATGAAAGTGCATACTTTTCAGCTAATTGGCAGATGATGGCAATAAGTGGTTTTGGGTTTTTTCTAACTTTTGTTGGTTTTTTCTTATTATTTAATAATTTCGGCGCTACCCAGTATACCCTCTACGCGGTTATCTCAATCATAACAACGACCCTTTGCGTTGGCGTTCTTATATTTAAGGAAGATTTTAATTTCTATCACGCTACTGCGTTGATAATAGCAATTATTGCAATTGCTCTTTTTACCTACGGAAATGCGCAAAACAGTAGCTGGAATTAATTAATTTTCTCGCTTTCGTGTTTGTAATCCAACTTACAGCCCTTTTTCTAAGAGTTGGCAGCTTCTAAAACTACAGCATAGAGGACCTCGGTGCCAGCAGCTAAGTCTTCTGGGGTAGCATTCTCCAATTCGTTATGACTTATACCATTCTCGCACGGCACAAAAATCATCGCTGTTGGTGCTACCGCAGCTAACTTGCAAGCGTCATGTCCTGCTGCTGAGAACATGTCCATATGGGGAATTCCGAGTTTTTCCGCAGAATTTCGTACTGAATCTATCAAAATTGGATCAAAACTTACAGGTGGCGCCACGGACGTTCTTTCAACATCAATAGCAAGTCCCATTTCTTCTGCAATACTTTTGCAAGCACCTAACATCTCCTCTTCCAGTGCAGATAAAATTTCAGCATCAGGATGACGACTATCAATGGTAAATTTGGTCTCCCCAGCAATGGTGTTACGTGAATTCGGCCGCACCTGCACGTGAGCGATTGTTGCTACTGGAACAGGTTGAAACTTAAATGCGGCCCGGTTTATAGCAACTGTCATACGTGCCACGCCTAAGAAAGAATCTTTCCGCTGATCCATTGGTAACGTTCCGGCATGTCCTTCTTCACCCGTAACCGTAATAATAAAACAGCGTTGACCTTGTGCCCCGATTACCGCACCGACAGGTATACCTGCTTGTTCCAGGAGTGGCCCTTGCTCAATGTGTGCTTCAAAATACGCCTTAATCGGATAACCGCCACAGGGTTCAGAACCTGCATAACCAATGCGTTTAAGTTCATCGCCGAAGGTTTTTCCATCGGGGTCTGATACATCGTACACAATTGATTCCGAAACCATGCCCGTAAAAACCATGGAACCCATCGTCTTTGAGGTAAACCTACACCCTTCCTCATCAGTCCACACTACAACATCAATAGGTGCCCGGGTCTCAAGACCGTCATCATTTAGTGAGCGTATCACCTCAAGTCCAGCCAAAACACCGTATGCGCCGTCAAATCGACCTCCCAAAGGCTGTGTATCCAGATGACTTCCAGTCATAACGGGTGGTAAATTTCCATCCATGCCAGGCCGCCTCGCAAAAATATTACCTGCACGATCGACTCGAACAGCACAGCCAGCTTGCTCCGCCCACTGAACAAACAGATCCCGTGACTCTTTATCCTCATCGCTGAGTGCAAGTCGACACACGCCTCCAGCTGGTGTAGAACCAATTCGTGCCATTTCCATATGGCTTTGCCATTGCCTATCACCATTTATCATGAACATTTACCCTCTACCCATTGGGCCGTGCGAAATAATTCCGCATCGTGTCCCCTACGACCAATAAGTTGCAAGCCAATTGGCATACCATTTGGACCCTTCATCATCGGAAGAGAGATAGCCGGCATCCCCGTTAACGTCCATATTTTTTGGAATACTGGATTACCGGTTGATTTAAGCCCAAGTGGTGCTTCTCCTGGCGCTGATAGCGTAACTAAAGCATCAACTTTTTCTAGTACTTGATCTAAGGCATAGCGAATTCGTTCTGCCTTATCAATCGCAACAATATAATCTGATGCTAGTATTTCATCACCTACTGAAATCCGCTTAACTGTCTCTGGCAGCAATTTTTCGGCATGTGCCAAATAGCGGCCCGGGTTGGCTGCTGCTGAAGCATCCATTATAACTTCGTGCACTGAGAGTGCTTCTTCAACAATCGGGGGGATGTGGGCATCTTGAATGGCACTCTCTAATTGAACAATGGTGTCTTGAAAAATAGATGAAACGCCCTTTTCCACAAAGTCCCACGGCCGACCTTTGAAAATTGCTAGACGTGGAGTACCGGAAAATTGTTGTGCTAATGCCCCCACCAGGGATTGGTCAGCATATTGGCACATTTCCACGTCATCATAATCACGAACCATCAATACATCGCCCACCAAAGCTAGATCATTTAAATTTTGAGCATAAACGCCAAGATGATCCAGTCGGCGTGAGAGGATGAAGACACCTGTGCGCGAAACAGAACCATAACTAGGCTTGAAACCATGTACGCCACAAAAAGAGGCTGGTCGCAACATGGAGCCTCCTGTTTGTGATCCTAGTGCCAGAGGAACCATATGGTCTGACACTGCAGCCGCAGAGCCACTGGACGAACCTCCAGGGGTCCGTTTTAGATCATACGGATTACGTGTCGCACGGGCGCCCGATAGGGCAAATTCAGTGGTTACTGTCTTACCCAATATTACGGCACCCGCTTCACGCAAAAGCCGTGTGACAGTCGCATCGCGCTCGGGTATTCGGCCGGCGAAAAGGTCTGAACCATTCTCGGTCGGCATATCCGCCGTATCAATGATATCCTTCAGTCCGATAGGGATTCCATGTAATGGCCCCAAAATGTTACCCTTCAAGCGCTTTTCATCCAGCGTCTTTGCTTGTTCTAATGCAATACGGGGATCGATATACGCCCAAGCTGCAACTTCGGGTTCATGCGCTTCAATCCTTTTTAGATAATCCAAGACAAGTTCTTCCGATGTTAACTGTCCCTCCGACATCTTTCGTACCGCATCACTAGCCGATAAACCCATCTGTTCCACCTCTCTATCCAAAGCGATAAGCTCAGGTTGATTTACCATTTTACATGTAATGGCCTCAATTACATTAGCAAATAGTGCATGAACTATATTATAGCTCTATTTTCCCTTCCAAATTTGCATCACGGTTACCTCTGCCCATCTAAGCAAATAAAATAATAAGCGAAGACTAGAATTGTAGAATCCCAGTTACGAAAGTATCATTCACTATCATAATACAGCCAATAGAAAACGAACCTCACTTCAAGAGAAGTAAAGAGTAATTGCAATCATGACCAAACCGATAGACCTTTCCGACACCAATTCATTTAACTTTTGGACCCCCGTTACTATTCGTTTTTCCGACCAAGACGAATTAGGTCATATCAATAATTGTTCATACCTTGCGTATGTTGAAGCCGGTAGAGTGGCATTTTTGGGGGGCTTACTTCACCCGGTAAACCATGAGGGTATCGATCTCATTCTTGCCCATATTTCTGTGGATTATCTTAAAGAGGGTCATTATCCCGGCACCATAGAGGTCGGCTCTCGTATCCTGGGTCTTGGTAACAAATCAATGACTACCGGTTATGGGCTATTCATTAATAATGAGTGCAAGGCAACAGCGAAATGCGTCAATATCTACTTCCGTCCAAAAACCCGTGAAACGATTGTTATCCCTCCCGATATTCGATCACAACTAGAAACCGACCCCATGCAATCTGCACGCGGAATCAATTTAGAAAAAAGCAAAAAACAATAATTAGATTACGAGACATTAACATTTTCATATAATTTAGCCTATTTAGCAGGCAAGAGAATTGGCCAAAATGATTATGCTTTCGTGTCAGCTCTGCCCAAAAATATCCGCTTAACCTAACAAACTGGAAAGGTCATCCGATGATTCTAAGTTCCATACGCTATGGCAGAGAGCTTTAGCCGATTGTAGCCCGATTACCGGCTCACAAAGTTCATAAAATTTCTCCTCTAATTCACGATCATCGAGTGGATCATCTGGATCGCCTTTACGTGTCGGGGAATAGTGCTCATACTCCTCTCCTGAATTCATCCTAATCATTACAATCGCAGAGCGGCGATTTGGGAACGCTTGCTCAGCATCCTTATCTATATGGCATGAGATCTTAGCCATGATTTCACGCATTACAGGGTCAGCAAGCATTTCATCAGTAAAAGCAGCAAATCTCACCCGTCCAATAACCAATGCTGCCGCCATAGTATATTCCAGGCTAAATTTGGCTTCATAAAGTGTTCCCGGCTCAGGGTTACCGCAAATTTCTATACCTTTTGCATAGGTACCAACACTCATTGTAGAAATGTCATCTGGTGCCAGATTGTATTTCTCACGTAACGCTAGGACAGAATCAATAGCGGCAAATGTGTGTCCACAGCACGTATGGTTTTTTTGTGTCATTCGGCAAATTGTAAACTCCTTACAAAGGCTATCTAATGCTAATTGCCAGTCAACATCTTTACTCATCGCTTCGCCAAACCCACGTGGCCCCTCAAACATGCCATGCGCACCCGTAACGCCTTTTGAAGCAAGCAGCGCTGAAGTCGCACCCGCCTCAGCAGCATGGCCAGCATGAATAGGCTTACTCATCGAATCTGTAGTAAAGGCCTGTTGCAATGCAGCAGCCATAGTTACGGAATTAGATAGAGCATTTTTAATTTGTGCCGAATCGAGCCCAAGCGCCACAGAAACGGCTGCCGCAGCTCCTATAGTTCCTATAGTCCCAGTCGTATGCCAAAATTTATAATGTGCCGGCTGCATAACGCTACTCACCCGGTTGGAAATTTCATAACCGGCTATAACTGCACGTAGAAATCGCTCACCATTTAAACTACGCCCCTGGCAAAGTGATAGGGCAGCCGAAATCACTGGTGGGCCCGGATGATAGATACCATCACGAAATATATCATCAACTTCCATTGCATGTGCGGCCGTGCCATTAATTAGTGCCGCTGTCCGTACTGGAGCTAAGCGTCCAGAAGGCACTAAACGCGATTTTCCATGATCCAGTTCTTCCTCTAACGCCTCAATCATATTAATAACAGGCTCCACTCCTGCACCACAAATAGCTGCAGCGAGAGTATCTAATACACATCGTTTTGCTACATGCAGTACATGTGATTCAAGTTTTTGGTCGATCAGTCCAACTGCATAATCTGCTAGGCCACCGGCAATCATCGAATTTCCTCACTTTTTTCATCTATAAATTTGACATGTCCAAGTTGTCACGACAATTTGTATTAAATTTATTGTACGAATTTCAAGGATTAGAAATGTCGAAGATCAAAGCGGACGTTGTGGTTGTAGGAGCAGGAAACGCTGCATTCTGTGCTGCCCTAGCTGCTCAGGAATGTGGCGCTGAGGTTTGTATGCTCGAGCGGGCACCAAAAGAAGAATGTGGTGGCAATAGTAGATTTACGGCAGGAGCTGTAAGGTACGCCTATACCGGCATTGACGACCTAAGAGAAATTATGCCCGATTTATCCAATGATGAGATTGCCAATACGGATTTTAGTATATATTCGGAAGATCAATTCTTTGACGATATGTTTCGCATAACACGATACCGCACAGACCCCGACCTTTGTGAACAACTAGTTCGCAATAGCTTTGATACCATACGGTGGCTGCGCCAAAGAGGTATACGTTTCGTTCCTAGTTACGGGCGCCAAGCTTTCGAAATTGACGGCAAATTTCGCTTTTGGGGAGGATTGTGCACAGAGTATTGGGGCGGCGGCCCCGGCATTATCGAGAGTGAAACTAAAGTGGCGAAGGATAATGGAATTCGCATTGAATATGGGACGCGAGTCGTCTCACTGCTTTTTGATGGACATCGAGTAAACGGAGTGAAAGTAAAACACGGCCCTGAACTTTTCGATATCGCTGCCAAATCGGTAGTCATCGCTGCAGGCGGTTTTGAGGCAAACCATGAATGGCGCACGCGATATCTTGGCCCTGGCTGGGACTTAGCAAAAGTTCGCGGTACACGTTTCAATACAGGCGACGGAATAAATATGGCTCTCGATATAGGTGCAGCACCCTATGGCAATTGGTCTGGCTGTCACGCCGTAGCATGGGATCAAAACGGACCCGAATTTGGAGACCTCGCTGTTGGCGACAACTTTCAAAAACACTCCTATCCATTTGGCATAATGGTTAACGCTGAAGGCAAACGCTTCGTTGACGAAGGAGCTGATTTCCGTAACTACACGTACGCTAAATATGGCCATATAATCCTCAATCAACCAGATCAATTTGCTTGGCAAGTATTTGACCAAAAAGTTTTAAAATTACTTCGTGATGAATATCGTATTCGCGAAGTGACAAAGGTGGTTGGTAATACGCTGGAAGAATTGGCAGAAAAGCTTGAGGGCGTTAATCAGCAGGCCTTTTTAGATGAAGTTAAAGCATTCAACCAAGCTGTCCAAACTGATATTGTCTTCAATCCCACAATTTTAGATGGCCGTTGTACCAAAAACCTGGAAGTTCCCAAGTCAAACTGGGCAAATACAATCGACGAAGGCCCATTCGAAGCCTATCAAGTAACATGCGGCATAACATTTACGTTCGGTGGACTTCGTATTGAGCCAAATACCGCACAAGTACTTGATTTAGATCTCGCACCAATACCCGGCTTATATGCCGCAGGAGAATTAATTGGCGGTATTTTTTATTTTAACTACCCCGGTGGAACGGGACTTACATCAGGAGCTGTTTTTGGACGAACAGCCGGCAAATCAGCGGGCACGGAAGCCACAAACTAGACGGTAATATTTGAATGATGAAGAAAGGTTGCTAAGAAAGCGGATATAAAATATGGGTATATACATCTGTACCTCTAGCCAATGCATCTGCAGCGTCAGGATGGCTATTTTCCTGGTTGTAGGTAGGGTCTTCTTTATACAGAATTCACGTGACATCCCGTGAAAATACTCCTCTAACCATGAACTACTTTCCTGGACCCCGAAGCAATTGGGCAAAAGTAGAGCCCTCCAAAGTCGGTTTTAATACGAACCGGTTAGCTGAGGCTATCGAATTTGCTTTGAATTCAGAAACCTATTGGCCCCGTGATCTTGGCGACGCCAACAAAGTTCCAGGTCTTACCGATATAGAGCCCGCTCCATGGAATGAACCCCTTGGCATTTTCAAGCCTCGCGGTGGTCCGAATGGTGTTGTTATTAAGGGTGGCAAATTGGTCGCACTATGGGGTGACCCAGAGCGTGCCGATATGACCTTCTCCATCGCCAAAAGCTATCTAGCTATATTAACCGGTATCGCCGTCAGTGACGGCCTAATCCCAAAAATAGATGCTACCGTCGCATCAACGATAAAAAGTGAACTCTTCAAATCTCCGAATAACTCAAAAATTACCTGGCGACACCTTTTAAATCAGACGAGCGAATGGAATGGAACCCTTTTCGGAAAGCCCGACCAGGTTGATCACTTTCGCCAAGTAGGCCCTAAACCGGATAACAGTCGCAAGGGACAAAAGCGAAAACTACAAATGCCCGGAACCTTTTGGGAATATAATGACGTTCGCGTGAATCTTTTGAGTTTAGCTTTGATGCACGTCTTTCAAACGCCACTACCTAAAATTCTCAAAAAGCGAATTATGGATCCTATAGGCGCTAGTAATGAATGGTCGTGGCATGGGTATAGAAATTCTTGGGTCGAGATCAATGACAAATCTATGCTTTCTGTTCCCGGTGGGACACACTGGGGCGGCGGTATCCATATTTCTTCGCTTGACCACGCACGTTTCGGTCTTCTAGTGCACCGCAATGGGGTATGGGAAAACCGTCAGATATTACCTAAAAAATGGTGCATGCAGCTACGCTCACCTTGCCCTATAAATGAAAATTATGGTTTCCTCTGGTGGTTGAACACTAGGAAAAATCATTGGCCAAACGTTCCAGAAAACGCATATGCTGCAAAGGGCGCCGGAACAAATTTAATTTGGATATCACCTGATGATGATATTGTGATTGTAGCCAGATGGATCGATCCTACTAGGGAACATGAGCTATTGTGCAACTTTATGGCAGCACTTAACTAAGATTCGTTCTAGCCATGCCGCACCAAAACTAACGAAAGTTGGACCCATCTTACTCAGTGGTTTCAATTAACCGAAATTTTCACTATATATCCATGGTCGCGATCTCCGATCCGTGGTCTGGAACGCAGAAATCTTATCGCTGTGCTTTTTCATCAACCCCAGATCATCGAGGCCTTCGAGTAAAGCGGTGCGCCTAAATTCTTCAATTTTAAAAGGAATAGCCTCACCCTGAGAAGGCAGAACGAGTAACGTTTCTAGATCGATCGTAAAGGTTGCTGTATGAGGCGCAGCATCCAATTGTCGAACAAGTGCCGCCACTTTTTTCTCAGGTAGCACAATAGGTAACATTCCAGACTGAAAGCAATTATTCGCAAAAATTCCACCAAAACTAGGGGCAATTACAGCCCTAAAGCCGAAGGAATGCAGAGCCCAAACAGCACTCTCACGCGAAGACCCACACGCAAAGTTAGGTCCTCCAATAAGAATGCGTGCTTCACGAAAATGCTCCATATTCAAGATAAAATCAGGGTTCTCCGAGCCATCATCATTGAAACGCCAAGGTGCAAATAAGATGTCACCCATGGCTTCACGAGAGGTTCCAACAAGAAACTGCATCGGCGTAATAATATCCGTATTAATATTTGGACGGAATAGAGGTGCCGCAATCGCTGTTAATTTTGTAAAAGCTTGCATATCCTATTATACCAACTTTCTTACATCAGTGATTTTTCCAGTTATTGCCGCCGCAGCTGCCATTGTAGGGCTAGCCAGATGAGTGCGGGACCCCGGTCCCTGGCGACCCACAAAATTTCGGTTTGATGTCGAAATGCTGCGCTCTCCGGGCGAAAGAATATCACCGTTTGCACCAACACAAAGCGAACAACTTGGAACGCGCCAGTCAAAGCCAGCTTCGATGAAAATTTTATCAAGACCTTCTGATTCTGCTTCGGCTTTAACCATTGCTGAACCCGGTACCACCCAAGCAGTAACTCCTTCAACAACCTTACGACCTTTAATGACACTAGCGGCCGCTCTTAAATCGCTAATTCGGCTATTTGTACATGATCCAATAAAAACCCAATCAATATCTACGCCTTCTATTGGTGTTCCAGGCTCGAGGCCAATATAATCAAGCGCCGCCGATACTGCGAGGCGTTCTTCTTCGCCATAAGTACTATCCAGCCCAGGGACTGCACCATCTATTGCAATAACATGTTCTGGGCTCGTACCCCAGGTCACGTGAGGCTTTAGGTCTTCAACTTCAATTAACACCTCTTTTTCAAATATCGCATCATCATCGGTATGGAGTTTTCGCCAATGCGTTACCGCCTTATCCCAAATTTCGTCTTGAGGCACATGTTTTCGATCACGCAAATAATCAAATACCTTTTCATCAGGTGCCACCATTCCATACTTGGCACCCATCTCTATTGAGAGGTTACAGACGGTAAGACGTCCCTCAATATTCAGCTTACGAATTGCAGTCCCTGCATATTCAACGGCGAAACCATCGCCGGCTTCTACACCTGACTGCCCAATTAAGTGCAGAATCATATCTTTGGGGGTAACGCCTTCTTGTAAACTTCCTTCAAAATTAACACGCATCCGCTTGGGCTTACGTTGTATGATTGTTTGACTTGCTAAAACATTTACGAGCTCGCTAGATCCAATCCCCCAAGCAAGAGAACCTAAACCACCATGCGTACATGTGTGACTGTCGCCACAAACCAACGTCGTACCTGGTAATGTCAAACCTAATTCCGGGCCAATGATATGTAAAATACCAAACTCCTGGCTTTCTACATCATAATGTCGAATTTTATGACGTTGGCATAAGATCCGAAACTCGTCTCCGACCCGATCATAAGTCTCACTAGCAAAGGGATTAGTAGGATCACTAGCAACAGTATGATCCGGACAAGCAACCACTAGCTCCGGGTGAATAACGGTTTCACCAGCATCATCTAGTGCTCTTAACGCACGAAAACCGCTTAAGTCGTGCAACAAAATCCGATCTACGTGCAGTAAATTCATACCAGAACCAAGGTCAGTGACCACATGCTGGTCCCAAATTTTATCAAAAAGGGTCCGCTCCATTACGTTTCATCCACAAAAATTGATTTTGGACCGACTGCTGCAATACCGCTGGTTTCTCCCCACCGTGGCACTTCGTCAGAATTAATGCCTATCTGGTCAAGCATCCGCATGCAAGACTGACTAATGATCTCATTTATTGAAGTAGGCTTATGATAAAAAGCAGGCATCGGAGGAAAAATCACAGCACCAAGGCCAACAAGCCGCTGTAACGTCTCAAGATGACCAGCATGTAAAGGTGTCTCACGAACAGCTACGATCAGTTTACGATGCTCTTTTAGCATCACATCAGCGGTGCGGGTAATCAGATCAGCCGTGTTACCGTATGCTATATTTGAGGCCGTTTTTATGGAACACGGTGCAATTATCATCGCATTTAGAGAAAAAGACCCTGAAGCCGGTGCTGCGCCAATATTTCCGACTAAATGCACCACATCGGCTAAAGCCTCTACTTCCGCAACGTTCCGGTCACATTCAGCTGAGAGCGTAAGTCCCGCGGCTTTTGAAACTATTACATGCGTTTCTACATCAGGCTTTGCGTTCAATATTTCCAAAAGTCGTACGCCATAAATAGCACCGCTTGCACCTGTTATGGCTATTAAAACACGTTTTATATTAGTCCCGTTCATAGGCATAATTTCGCTTCCTCAATATTGCAATGCCAGCTTAATCTATCGACTAGTACTAGAAAACCCATGTTCTTCCTGGTGGTGGCCTGTCAGTAAATTCAGTGCTATAAGGTCTAAGAGAAATTTTGCCAGGGAAAGGCAAGCATTCGATGTTTAAAAATTTGACACAGATAATTGTAGTGGTAGCAATCGCAAGCATACTCGCTGGATGCGAAACTAGTAGCAATTTCATTCAGGGCAATACGTCTTCAAATAGCAATTCTACTGCACAAGGAAGCGTTTCCCCATTTAGCCAATTTCCAAATATTCCTATTCCTGCGGGATCCAAAATTAACGTTGATAAGACTCTAGTATTTGGTTCTAAGCCTTGGTACGGACAGTTAGTTTTGAAATCTTCCGGTAACATTAATCAATTGTTTGACTTTTACCGTGAGAACCTACCTCAGTATGGTTGGCAAGAGGTTACTAGTGTGCGTGCACCAACTTCAATCCTAACGTATTCATCACCGGAACGCGTTCTGGCCATCGCCATTCAGAGTGCTACACTAGCCGGTAGTGATGTAACGGTAACCGCCTCGCCACGCGGTGAAGTCTCACCTCCACCTACATCTACAAAACCAGCCCCCATAAAGAATTAAATCATTACGCTAATGTTTAAACGAGAGGTTTCAAACGATGAGAGACGTTGTAATCGTCGACGGTGTACGCAGTGCTATAGGTAAATTTGGGGGAGGGTTAGCGGGCATCCGTCCCGACGATTTACTCGCGGAAATTTACAAGGCCCTTATAGAGCGTACCGGCATTGATCCAGCCATCATTCAGGATATTTATGCCGGTTGCGTAAACCAAGCTGGTGAAGACAATCGTGACATCGCCCGTATGTCATCACTTTTAGCTGGTTTTCCAATTGAGGTGCCTGGCGTGACCGTTAACCGAAACTGTGCATCCGGTCTGGAAGCGGTAAACCAAGCTTCTAAGGCGATAATTGCTGAAGAAGGCGACGTTTTTATTGGATCCGGCGTTGAAAGTATGTCCCGCGCACCATGGTCAATGCCAAAGCCCGACCGTGTACCAACATTTGCACCACCGAAAATATACGACACTACTGTTGGCTGGCGTTACGAAAATCCAAAAATGGACGCTATGTATCCAATAATATCCCTAGGTAAAACTGCAGAAAATATAGCCGAAGAGATGCAAATCCCCCGCGAAGAACAAGATGCTTACGCTGTTGAAAGTCATCGCCGTGCAATTTCTGCGATTAATGGGGGCAAATTTGTAAAAGAGATACACCCCGTCTCTATCCCACAACGGAAAGGTGATGCGATAAAAATTGCAATTGATGAACATCCTCGGATGAGATTGAAAGGTGGCAAATGGGCCTTGGCTACCGATGAAGAGGATATGGCGAAACTACGGCCCAGTTTCAAAAAAGACGGTACTGTTACCGCGGGCAATTCGTCTGGGATTAACGACGGTGCTGCCGCAACCTTAATTATGGAGTCAGCGTGCGCAAAAAGATTTGGCCTAAAGCCGAAATTACGGTGGATAGGATCTGCAGCTGCCGGTGTAGACCCAAGCGTAATGGGTTATGGGCCTGTGCCTGCAACACAAAAGTTGTTGAAGCGATTCGGTCTTACTATCGACGATATTGAACTCTTTGAAATTAATGAGGCATTCGCTGCGCAAGTTTTAGGCTGCCAGCGCCAACTCGGAATTGACCCACAGAAACTAAACGTAAACGGCGGCGCAATTGCACTCGGGCATCCCTTGGGCTGCTCGGGGGCCCGTATCGTGGTTACGCTCATGAATGAAATGGAACGACGCGCCGCTGATACGAAAAGACCTCTCTACGGTGTTGCATCACTATGTGTTGGCGTTGGCATGGGAGTTTCTACCTTATTTGAATGGATTGGAGACTGATTACATGAGCAGTCTATCCGCGCGGCCACTTGATGGAATCAGAGTGGTTGGGCTCGAACAATATATAGCAGGTCCGTATTGTACGATGTTGCTCGCAGATGCTGGAGCCGAAGTAATTAAAATTGAGCGTCCTGGGGTCGGTGACCCCCGCAGAGTTATGCCACCCTTCGCGGAAAAAAATGGTCACAAAAAAGCTGCCGGCTTCATGGCGTATAATCGAAATAAGAAAAGCCTGGCTCTAAACCTCCGTGATCCAAGTGGTAAGAATATATTTCGACGTTTATGCGAACGTGCCGATATCGTCGTTGAAAACCTACGCCCTGGTTCAATGAATAAACAAGGCCTAGGCTATACGGAAATGAGTAGGATTAACAAACGCTTGATTTGGGGTATAATCTCGGGTTTCGGACAACTAGAGGGATACAAAGGGCCGTACGCCGACCGCCCTGCATTCGATATTGTCGCCGAAGCGATGAGTGGTATTATGCACATGGTCGGTTTTGCCGACAAACCTCCTAGCTGGACAATTTATGGCATGGCCGATGTCTATTCTGGACAAATTGCAGCCTATGGTATTATGCAGGCACTTTTCATGCGTGAACGTACTGGTTATGGCCAGTTAGTCGATAGTGCAATGTTTGACAATATGGTTGCGCTCAATGAAGCACAGGTAGCACTTTATTCCATCTCTGGGCAGGTGAATTCCCGCGGTGAACCAAAAAATATTTGGCCACGTGACGCATACAGATGTCTAGATGGTTGGGTCGCAATTAATGCCCCGGATAATATCATTTGGGGTCGACTAGCTGACCTTATGGGTAAACCAGAGTTGAAGAATGATCCTAGATCTAATTCCGGGCCAACTCGCTGCCAAAACATCGGTTTCCTGCAACCGATTTTAGAAGCCTGGTTTGGGATGCAAAAGAGAAGTGACGTGGTGGAAGCGCTCAACAACGCTGGCGTTCCCTGTGGCCCCGTGTACAATACCAAGGATATCTTTGACGACAAACGCGTTTACGAGCGCGGCATATTAATAGATGTCGATGATCCAGAGGTTGGTTCTCACAAGTTTGCTCGAACCCCCCCACACCTTTCCGCTATGCCGGAAATTCCAGCGAAACCAGCACCAAAACTCGGGCAACACACACGAGAGTTAATGGAAAACCTACTTGGATATAGCAGCAAAGAAGTTACTAAACTTGTCGACGCCGGTGTTGTACAAACAGACTAATTTTAAGAGGCCTAGATTTAAATTAGGGTACTACTACGAACTAACAGTAAGTTACCAATAAAAACGTTTAGATTGGCCCCCCTGACTTTAGTTGCCCGCGAAATACTCTATTTGGTTTTCGCCGAGATGAAGAGTTTGATTGTGCAAGAAGTCCCGAAGGATTGAATAAAAACAAATCATCCGAATTTTTAAGAGGATCCGACACAGCTTCTAATTGTCCATCGAGGTTGCTTGCTAAGATCTTCGGAGAAAAGTTGAAAACGTTTGAAACTGCATTCTTTTGCAAAGTAACCATGGTACTTGGTTCACAAAATTGGCGCCGCCGCTTTAGTTTACCACAAGCCCTTTTAGCGCTAGTTAAATTCTTAAATGGACCGGCTTTAAGCCTATAATAGATGCCTTTTTTGCCAAGATTAATCTTGGTAACCTCATGCCGCAGTTTGCCTAAAACGGAGCGGTGAGCGCGTTTAATCCGAGCCCACCCCCGCTCTGCCTGCTTAATAGAACGGTATGACGCCAAATGTACGGCCGCACTCGGCTTTTTAGGCATAGCTTTTTCTTCAACAGCGCCCATGACGCTAGTTTTAGGTTTAGTCGGTTTTGCACTTCTTTTTTGTGCGGTCGAGTTCGGTCGCATAGCAAGCTCAATCGCCTGGCGCTCACGACTATACTCATCAGAGCTAATGAACCCATCATTCCTCAACACTTCAAGTCGGCGGACCGCGTCCGCTGCTTCCATAAGTCCTTTTGGTGGAATAGCGGGATTAGCTACCACTACCGGAGCGGAAGGCATCATAGCATCCAAAATCATACTTCGCTCCGCCGAGTGCTGGCTTACAGAAATAGCACGCATTTCAAGTGCACGCCCTATTGCACGAAGTCGGCCCGTAATTTGTTCGGTTGTAGGAACGGAACGGTCCAGCCCTGCAGCTGGTGGAGGCGAGGTCAACGGCAAAAGTGCACCGACATTTGTCTGGCGACGGCGTGAATACTCGTCTGCTGTAATTAAGCCTTGATCTCGCAACGCTTTGAGAGTCGAAAAACGAGACAGAACATTACTGTCTTGTTTAGAAAGCGGAATGATCGCAAAATTTTTATCATCGGCCGTAGGGCTGGTTTGCTGCTCAACTGCCGCACGTCCAAGCATAGCAGAACCTGCGGGGACACCTTTCACCTGACTATTCGCCTTCGGCGTTCTACCAAAGTTTGGCGGAGCCTTATTGCTCTTTATAGATGTCGCGACCCCTCCACTTTCTAGTAAAGAAAGGTTAACACTAGCAATTTGGGCTGCTGGTTTTGTAACTATGGCATTCCATACAACGAATTGTCGCGATTCGTCCGGGCGTAACGCAAGTACCGCTTCATACATTTCCCGTGCTTTCGTGCTTTGGCCAGTGTTTTGGTAGAGAATACCAGCTCCTATTAACGCATCGATATCCCGCGGATTAGACTTCAAAGCACGTTTGAAATGAGCTTCTGCTGTTATATAATTACCCTTGGCCATTTCAGCAATTCCAAGCTCTGCCTCTGCATTCTCGTGGAAAGGCGAACTAGCCCAGAAACTCTCGGTAAACATCTCACCCGGCATCACACCGCACCCGCCGAGCAACAGGTTAAAGTTTAACAAAAAAGCAAGGGTTGTGATGCTGCGGTAACGGTT
>PBLS01000024.1 GCA_002721825.1 Magnetovibrio sp. | reverse complement strand
GTCTTTCTGATTTTAATTGGTGGAGGCAGCTTTTTAGCGATGTGGGACATTCCCTCACCCTCCAAGACTATAATGAAAAGGATACCGGATGCACGTTTTCCAAAATAGGGGCTCACTAAAAATAGTGAGCTTTGTATTAGCTTGCGGAATATTTTGGTCGCTAAGTGTTGCTGCCCAACAAAGTGCGCCAGTTTTACTTTCTCCGCCAAAACGTCTCCCCAATATATCTCCGCCAAGTGCCTTTAATTTAAACCAGATTGGGAATTCTCAAATCTCCGGTTATAAAGCCGGCTCTGATGATAAAACTATGGCATCTGGCATTGTTGTTGGCACGTTACAAGCGGTAACAGCGAACTCGGTTGGTACCCTAACCACGGAAAAAGGAGGGCTTGGCCAACATATGTGGCAGGGTGTTTCGATACGTATGGCGGAGAATATGCTAGCCAAGTTACCCGTTCGCCTGAGTTCGGCTACGTTTTTAGATTTATTAAGGCGCATTATGTTAAGTTCCGCAGATCCTCCTGAAGGTCAATCTGATGGTGAATCATTTGCTGTTCTTCGTATTGGACATTTAGTCACTATCGCTGATTATTCAGCCGCGCTTACCCTACTTAGTCTCATACCGCGACATGGCAGGGGTGAGGGACTGGTCCGCGTTGAAGCAGAAACTCGACTGCTAAGTGGGGATCAAAGTGCAGCTTGTAAGTTGATCAAAAATGAAGTTCGTCGGAGTCAAACTAATTTTTGGCAAAAGGCGCTAGTGTTTTGTCAATTTCTTGCCAAGGAAATAGAAAGAGCTGAGTTGGGATTAACTTTGTTGAGGGAGGTAGGTGTTGATGACCCTGTTTTTTTTGGCTTGGCGGACGCGATGTTTGAGGAGAAGGTTTATAAAGTTGAAAGTCTAGATAATTTATCACCATTAATCCTTGCTATGCTCGCAAAGTCGAATTTTGTTGTTCAACCCGCGAGTATTTTGGATATGGCACCAAATGCGTTACGCGTAGTAGCCTCTAACGACGCGCTTCGTGTGGGGCTCCGGGTATTAGCTGTGGAAAAGATGGCTCAATTGGATATGTACAGCGATAGAGTTATTTCTGATTTATATAAGAAAATTGTTGCTAAACTCCCGCAACCTGGATCGGAGCAAGAAGTTAACCACCTCAGCGCGCTTGAACAGCGCGCAATGAAACGGGCACAATTTTTTGCAACTGCAAAGCGCTCTCATATTCCATTGGTTAAGGCAGAAGCTGCATCCCAAGCATTTAACTTAGCTAGTGAAGACGGCATATTCATTGGGGTGTCGCGGTTGTTTAAAACTGAACTTGAGGAAGTTCCTGTTAGCAATGAAATGTTTTGGTTTGCAGGGGACGCGTATCGTGCTGCGATTGCAAATGGCGAAGAAGAGCGAGGCCAGGCATGGGTTACAATATTACGTCGCGCAGCAGCATTTTCCGATGAGAAAAGTGGTCAATTTAAATCTATATTACCATTAGCTTGGATCCTCAATGAGGGGGACGAGGGGCTGTATGGTAAGGTTTTATCAATTGGCCAAGATCCAAACAAAATGGTTCTATTGCATGCATTACTTGCGGGTTTAGGGTATAAAACACCAGTTGAGAAATGGATGACTTGGGCGAATACTGCGGCAAAAATTGAAGCTGAACCTTTGCCGCATGTCGGCATTTGGTTTGCTCTTAAGGCAATGGACTTATCGGGAGACCAATCCTCAGTTTTGAAGGGTGCTAATCAAGTTAACCCATTTTCGAAAAAACGGGAAAGCGAACCTTCTAATCCGCCTACTATAAAGTCTGAAAATTTTATGCCTAACACAAAACACACTCCACAGGGCAAAGCTAGTTCTATAATGTTAATTATTCGAGCTATGGGAGGGCATGACCCGCACGCACAAAACCCTATCATATTGGCAGAAATAATTCGTAGCCTTTATAGTTTAGGATTGCCGATTGAAGGTAGAAAACTGGCATTGGAAGCAGCACTTGGGGCTGGCTTTTGAAAAAGGTTCAGGAACTAGAAAATCAATTTGCTAAGGTAGATAGACGGCACATTGAAAATTTTCTCGATATGATGGCTGCCGAACGTGGTGCCGCGACTAATACAATTAATTCCTATCTACGGGACTTGGAACATTTTGCGAGTTTTTTATTAAACCGGCAGCGGAATATCGATGACGCACAAGTAGAGCATATTCGCGCTTACCTGAAACAGATGTCAGCACAAGGTCTAGCGACGAGTACGATTGCTAGGCACCTGACTACACTTCGGCAATTTTTCAAGTTTATATTTGATGAGAGAATTCGTAATGATGACCCGACAAATACAATTGACGGCCCAATTTTGGGAAAGACATTGCCAAAATATTTGGTCGAAAATGAAATTAATGAGCTATTGAAAGCTAGCCAAGATTTACCTGGGCCTCGGGGTTATCGGATGTTAGCTTTGCTTGAGATACTATATGCTACAGGGGTCAGAGTAAGCGAACTTGTCACGTTACCAACAACCGCTTTATCACGCGATGGGAGTTATATAGTGGTTCTAGGTAAGGGGAATAGGGAACGAGTGTTGCCACTTGGAGAGCACGCAATAGTGGCAACCTCGAATTACCTTAAAGTACGTGATACATTCTTATCTAATGATAACAAGATAAATAAAAAACAAAGTCTCGCTGAAAACGTTTATCTCTTCCCATCACGCGGGAAAAGTGGGCATTTAACACGGGTGAGATTTTCTCAAATGCTTAAAGAGTTAGCTTTAATTGCAGGGCTCGATCCGCGAAGGGTCTCACCACATGTTCTTAGACATTCTTTTGCTAGTCATCTATTGGCTAATGGCGCTGATTTACGATCGTTGCAAAAATTATTAGGTCATGCCGATATATCTACAACTCAAATTTACACCCATATCCAAGAAGAACGTCTAAGAGGGCTTGTCCTAAATAGTCACCCATTGAGTGACTTAAAAAGGTAAAAGGGTTGAATATGTTAAAATTCTTAATAGTGTACGTATTTAATCAAAGCTAATGAGCTTACGCATTGTAGTTATCTGAGTACATCAAATTATATCCAGAAAGAAACAACTAGACACGTGTTTAGTTACCCTACCTATGTTAGACAGTTGTTATGCATAACTATCTAGATTTTGAGCAACCAATAGCTGAACTTGAGGGTAAAATCGAGGAATTACGCCACCTAAGTAGTTCTGCCGAAGTGAATATTGCGAGTGAAGTTAGTAAGCTGCAGGATGAAGTGTATAGAACCCTTCAGCGAACATATACGAATCTTACACCCTGGCAAAAAACACAGGTGGCGCGCCATCATGAGCGTCCACACGCAACCGATTACGTTCATGCCTGGATTACCGATTTTACGCCGCTAGCTGGAGATCGCACTTTTGCTAACGATCAGGCCATCATCGGTGGGTTAGGGCGTTTTAGAGGCTGTTCAGTAGTTATAATTGGAACAGAAAAAGGCGCTAACACAGAGGAACGCGTACATCATAATTTCGGGATGGCCAAACCCGAAGGGTATCGTAAGGCAGCTCGATTGATGGGTTTAGCTAACCAATTCCGGCTACCTGTAATTACGTTAATTGATACGCCTGGTGCATATCCTGGCGTTGATGCAGAGGCGAGGGGACAATCTGAAGCTATCGCACGTTCGCTCAAGGCGTGTTTGGATCTTAGTGTGCCATTAATCAGTGTTGTGATTGGAGAAGGAGGGTCAGGCGGTGCTATTGCCTTAGCGGTAGGCAACAGTGTGCAGATGCTAGAACATGCTATTTATTCGGTAATTTCACCTGAAGGATGTGCCTCAATCTTATGGCGCGACGCATCGCTCGCACATGAAGCTGCTACGGCCCTTCGCCTTACCGCGCAAGATTTATTAAAACTCGGCGTCATTGACAATATCATAGATGAGCCTATCGGTGGTGCACACCGTGAACGAGAACGTATAATATCTGACACTGCTGATGCAGTTGCCTCAGCCTTAAAGGAGCTCGTTGAATTAGACGGTAATGTGCTGAAGGCAAAGCGCAGGGCGAAATTTCTTGCTATGGGTAAGAATGGAATCTCCTAAAACTTAATTTAAACCAAGTACAAGGGATTAGACGAATGGTGCGAGAGTAAGATGATCGAAGATCTTGGTACATTTGCTAATAATGATCCTATTGTTCAGATGCGTGGTTGTCACATTGATATGGATATTTCGATTGGTATAGGAGACCGGGATTTTATTGTTACTCTCGAGAAAGGGCTGGTAGTCAGTGTAGAGCAAAGACGTTTCAGTTTGGAAAGTGGTGTATTTGCTATACGTGCTGCGAACAATGTGTGGGAGAAAAACTGGCAGTCTGTCCCAAAACGAGATTATCACGATCTTTTTTCAATGTTTTCTTCAAGGCTGGCTACTATAGAAGGCGATTTGAAACCATTAATGCAAAATTTACTTTATTTTAAGGCATTATTAGCCTCCCCACGTGGGAGGGACGAACAACAGGATAAACAAAGTACGTTACCGTCCCCGGGTTTCGAGCCGATAGTTGGACGTTATTTAAACATGCAGTTTCAAAGTAAAATTTATCGTATATATTTTGAAGAGGCAGGTAAGGGAATACCTTTGATTTGTTTGCATACAGCAGGCTCTGATAGTCGCCAATATCGTCATCTTGTGACGGACCCTTCAATAACAACGTATTATTGAGTAATCGCATTTGATATGCCGTGGCACGGAAAGTCGAATCCGCCACCCGGTTGGCACAATAACTCGTATAAATTAACTACTGAATATTATACGGAATTAATCTGTACTTTTTGTAGAGCAATGCAAATTGACAAGCCTGTATTTATGGGGTGTTCCATGGGTGGCCGAATAGCATTACATCTGGCTTTAGATTATGCTGATCAACTTCGAGCGGTTGTAGCTCTTGAGGGTGCGGACAAATTACAGCCTTATTATGATACCAATTGGCTAAACCGACCAGATATCCATGGAGGAGAGGTTTGTGCCGGATTTGTATCTGGTCAAATTGCGCCGAACAGTCCTGAGGAGTTTCGTTGGGAAACGCTATGGGCATATATGCAGTCAGGTCCTGGGGTGTTTAAAGGAGATTTGTATTTTTATTGGGATGATGGCCATTTCGACCATCGCTCACATGAAATTGATACAAAAAATTGCCCTGTCTATTTATTATCTGTTGAATACGATAGTTCCGGCACGCCTGAACGAGCCGAAGCTACCCATCAACGCATTAAGGGTTCGAAGCTTGAGGTCATTAAAAATATTGGAGACTTTCCGATGTCGGAAAATCCGGAACTGTTTCGTTGTCATATTTTACCGATTTTGGACGAGATAAGAAAAAGAAAAAATATCCTAGAGGGTATATAGCGTAGATTAGCTGTTCTATTCTCATTATTAATTAGCGGTGAAATATAAAGTGTTACTTTCTGCTAGTATCATGGGAGAAGGAATCAATAAGATTTTGGTAAATCGAGAACACGTTCCGCTATATAGTTCAGCACAAGCTCTTGGCTCACGGGTGCTATCCGATTAATCATCACTTCGCGCATCAACCGCTCAACATGAAATTCTTTTGCATAGCCCATTCCACCATGGGCCAATACGGCACGTTCGCAGGCCTTGAACCCAGCCTCTGAACCAAGGTATTTTGCGGCATTTGCTTCTGCGCCACAGGGTTCACCCGCATCATATAAAGATGCAGCTTTTAGACACAGTAGCCAAGACGATTCCAATTGAGCCCAGCTTTTTGCTAAAGGGTGTTGAATACCTTGATTTTGCCCAATAGGACGCCCGAATACGACTCGGTCTTTTGCATATTCGGAAGCGCGGCGCAGTGCTTCTTGGCCTATGCCAATTGCTTCCGCACCGATCAGTATCCGCTCAGGGTTCATGGAATGAAGTATGTATTTAAAACCACTGCCTTCTTCGCCAATAAGATGTGTTGATGGAACTATTAGTGAATCGATAAAGACTTCATTAGAGTCTACGGCTTTTCGTCCCATCTTATCGATTTCTCGTATTTCACATGCGCTGCGATTTAGGTCGGTATAAAATAGTGACAAACCGTCGATTCCGCGATCGGATTCTTCTTTTGGCGAAGTACGTGCTAGTAACAGGATTTTATCTGCAACCATTGCAGTTGACGTCCATATTTTGCGGCCATTAACAACATAGTTGCCGGTGCTATCTTTATTGGCACGGGTGGAAATTGAACCTGTATCGAGGCCAGCATTGGGCTCAGTAACAGCAAACGCACTTTTTTGCTCTCCCTTAATTATTGGAGGAAGCCAAGATTGTTTTTGTTCTTTGGTACCGAAAATAGAAATTGCTCTTGGGCCAAAGACATTCATATGGATGGCGCTAGCGGCTTGCATGCCGCCCGATGAACGGGCAATAGCACGCATCATCACTGCAGCTGACTTTATTCCTAGATTAGATCCTCCAACTTCTTCAGGAAAGCTTATACCCAGCCAGCCGCCATTTGCCATAGCACGGTAAAATTCTTCCGGGAACCCCCCAAGTTTGTCTTTTGCAAGCCAATAATCATCGCCAAATTCTCGCATGATTTGGGTTATACCATCATCAATTACACGCTCCTCTGCACTCAGTGATAACTTCATGTTGGCTTTTCTTTTCCTTAGAATTAAGGATTAAATTTAAGAATTTTCGATCTAGTTTTTATCAAAATTAAAGCTATGTTAACGACGGGGAGGTAGTGTAATTACACTATTCCATGGCAGCGTTTATATTTTTTGCCAGACCCACAAGGACAAGGTGCATTGCGTGATACTCGGCCCCAAGTAAAGGGGTCACTAGGGTCAAGTTCTTTAGCAGCTTTTCGACGGTGTAACGGAGTGGAAGTCAAGTCTGTGAGATCGTTGTCCTCCCTATTTATACCTAAAGAAGGGTTTTCATGACTTTCAAACATTTCTTGTTCGTTCCGGTCGAAGGTAGCATCATTTTCTGAGTCATACATCTGTAATTCGACTTGGGCTAGAACTTGTGTTACCCGCTCACGCAGCGAGGCAAGCATTTCTTCGAACAATTCAAAAGCTTCATATTTGTACTCATTTAATGGATCCCGTTGAGCATAGGCACGTAATCCAATGCCTTGACGCAAATGATCCAGTGTTAAAAGGTGGTCTTTCCATAATTGATCGAGTAACTGAAGTAGGAGACTCTTTTCGACGCCGCGCATTACATCAGGCCCGTACTTAGCCGCTTTTTCTGCCATTCGGCGATGAAAGGCATCGAGGATACGAGAGCGAAGTTCTACATCCGCTATACCTTCTTCCTTGGCCCAATCGGCGACCGGCAGATCCATGCTGAGGACACGAAGAACTTCCTCATGTAAGCCTTCAAGGTCCCATTGTTCCGCATATGCATTTTCTGGAATGGTTTTGGAGACAATTCCGTCAATTACGTCTTCGCGCATATTAGTGATTTCATCAGAAACATCTTCCATTGACATCAATTCACGGCGCTGCTCGTAGATTACTTTACGTTGGTCGTTCATCACGTTATCAAATTTAAGCAAATTTTTGCGAATCTCGAAATTATGTGCTTCTACTTTCTGTTGTGCTTTTTCGAGTGCTTTATTAACCCAGGGATGCACTATCGCCTCACCATCCTCAAGGCCTAGTTTTTGCAACATCGTATCTATTCGTTCCGAGCCAAAGATACGCATGAGATCATCTTCTAGTGATAGATAAAATTTTGATCCGCCAAGATCTCCCTGCCGTCCAGCACGGCCACGTAACTGATTGTCGACACGACGACTTTCATGCCGTTCAGTTCCTAGCATGTAAAGGCCACCAGCATTAATTACTTCATCGCGACGTCTCTTAACTTCCTCCTTAATTATAGTGGCTTCCTTGTTATAAAGCTCAGAGCCTGGTTCGGCTTTTATTTCCTGCTTTAAGCGCATTTCTAAATTCCCACCAAGCTGAATATCGGTGCCTCGACCAGCCATATTAGTAGCAATCGTAACTGCACCTGGCTCGCCAGCTTGTGCAACTATAAAAGCTTCTTGCTCATGGTGACGCGCGTTAAGTACCTTGTGGGTTATTTTTTTCTTCTTCAATAGGTTGGATAGAAATTCGGATTTTTCGATACTAACTGTGCCGACTAAAACCGGCTGCCCCCGACTATTGCAGTCTGCAATTTGCTCAATGATTGCATCGTATTTTTCGGTTGCAGTCCGGTATACCTCATCATCCAAGTCTTCGCGCACACACACCACGTTGGTTGGAATTTCAACAACCTCCAATTTGTAAATTTCTGAAAATTCGCCAGCTTCCGTCATTGCTGTCCCAGTCATGCCAGCAAGCTTTGGATATAGTCGAAAATAGTTTTGAAATGTTATTGAGGCCAATGTTTGGTTTTCGTTCTGGATTTTAACTTTTTCCTTTGCTTCTAGGGCTTGATGAAGCCCTTCAGAATACCGTCGTCCTTCCATCATCCGGCCCGTAAATTCGTCGATGATGATGACTTGATTATCCTTAACAATGTAATCTGTATCACGTTCGAACATTGTATGAGCTCGAAGTGCTTGATTGGCATGATGCACTAACGAAACATTTTGTAGGTCGTAGAGAGTACCGCTTTCTAAAAGGCTTGCCTCACGCAAAAGGTTTTCAATTGTTTCATTACCCTTTTCAGTAAAAGTAACCGCTCGAGATTTTTCATCCTTTTCAAAGTCATCTTCGCTGAGCCTCGGAATGAGTCTATCTATTTCTTTGTAAAGGTCTGACACATCTTCTGTAGGACCAGAGATAATAAGAGGCGTACGTGCCTCATCAATGAGGATAGAATCAACCTCATCAACGATCGCAAAGTTAAAGTCGCGCTGTACCATTTCTTCAAGGGCAAACTTCATATTATCCCTCAGGTAGTCGAATCCTAATTCATTATTCGTACCGTATGTGACATCGCAGGCGTACTGTATACGTCTTTCATCATCGTTAAGGTTATGTGTTATACAGCCAACCGTTAGCCCCAAAAATTCATAAATTTGTCCCATCCATTCGGAATCACGCTGGGCTAGGTAATCATTAACGGTTACAACGTGTACACCGTTTCCAGCAAGTGCGTTTAGATAGACCGGCAATGTTGCGACCAAGGTTTTGCCTTCCCCGGTTTTCATTTCAGCTATTTCGCCGCGGTGGAGAATTACACCCCCCATCAATTGTACATCAAAGTGGCGCTGACCAAGAGTACGCTTAGCTGCTTCACGGACTGTGGCAAAAGCATCGACTAAAATATCCTCAAGGCTCTCGTTTTTTGTTAATCTTTCGCGCAACCAAGATGTTCTGTTTTTAAGTGTATTATCGTCAAGGGCCTCCATCTCTGGCTCTAAGTTATTTATCGCCTCGACGTACCGTTGAAGCTTTTTCAGGTAGCGGTCATTAGCGCTACCAAAAAGTGACTTGGCAATGGATTGGAGCATGCAGATTCACCTACGATGTGCCGAGAAGAAGAAAAGGTTATTTTGGCAGGATTTGTATCTATAGAAATATCATATTGTGCATCAAACACATACGTTCGGAACGTCCAACTGTCAATGCGTAGAAGTCTTTAAGGATAGGTTGCTTCGCAATCATCGTTTATTGCAGTAGTAAGTTTACGTTACCTAATTACTATGTATTTTAGAGGTTACGTGAGTTAATTTACTAAAGCAAAATTTTAAGTGTTATCTCTTTATATAAGAAAAGTAGAGCGTTTATCGCTTAAGTTCCAAAATCGTGATTTGGCACAATTCATTTCTCAATTTCATGTTATGAGAAACTTTATTAATATGTATTTTATTCTGAGCGTTCAAGTGAAGCGTTAGGCCTATTTTTCTATTTAATTGTCAGCCGGAGTACGCAGCACTTCAATATCTAAGGGAGCTTTTTATGTTTGCTATTTTCAATCATTTGAGCGTGTTTCTACTTGTGATCTTTTTTAGTTCTCAATTATTTGCAAGTGGAAGCGACCCAGTGGTTGCCATTGTTGATGGGCAAAAAATTGTGCGTTCCGACATTGAAGCAGCTCAAAAGCTTTTACCGCGGGAATATCAGGCACTTCCAATTGAGAAGATGTTTCCGATGTTGGTTGATACCGTAATCGATACAAAATTAGCCGCCGCTGATGCACGGAATAGGAAATTAGATGAGGCTCCCTCATTTATTACACGCCTCAATCGTATCAGAGATCAATTACTGCAAAGGATCGCACTACAGCAGGAAATTAATCGAGAGATTGACGAAAATTACCTTTATGGACGCTATAAAAAAATGATTAAAGGTCTTGAGAGGAAAGAAGAAATACATGCCCGGCATATATTATTGAAAAGTGAAAAAGAAGCACTAGAGGCGATTAAGAAACTTGATAAAGGCGCAGACTTTGCGGAACTCGCAATAAAAGAATCAACTGGTCCATCGGGGCCTAAAGGAGGCGATCTTGGTTTCTTTGGTAAAGGGCAAATGGTCCCCGAGTTCGAAAAGGCCGCGTTTGGCATTAAGAATGGGAAGTATAGCTTGAGACCTGTTAAAACTAATTTCGGCTACCATGTAATTAAAGTTGAGGCGCGGAGAAAGATGAAAATACCCAGTTATGATAGTATCGTGGATAAATTGCGTGATGATATCCTTCAGGAACGTGCTAAAGCATATGTAGATCGATTAAGAAAATCCGCGGTGGTTGAGCGGTTCACACTTGACGGGGAGCCACTACAAAATAGGAAACACTTGGAAAAACGTAATTAAATTTAGTATGAAAAGAGGCAAAATGGTAATGATCTCTAAAGAATCCGTTTCCCCTTTAGCACCAAAAAAGTTTCCATCGCTTCCTGACGTTGCTGGCGTGCGTTTGGCAACAGGGACATGTGGTATTAAATATCAAGGGCGTACGGATGTATTTTTGGCAGATTTTCATGCGGGAACGTCAGTAGCTGGTACTTTAACAAAATCCCAAACGGCATCAGCGCCTGTCTTATGGTGTAAAGAAATATTGGAAAACAATGGCGCAAGAGGGCTAATAGTTAATGCGGGAAATGCTAATGCTTTCACAGGGAATCATGGAGTAAAGGCGGTTGAGCATACGGTGAAAGCGGTTTCTTCTGCACTAACGTGTAGCCCTAGCGAGGTTTTTGTTGCATCCACCGGTGTGATTGGCGAACCACTTGCGTATGATCGAATTATCGAAAACCTGGGGGAAATATGTCAAAATTTATTGCCCGCTAAATCTCAAGAGCTATGGGAAAATGCAGCCAAAGCAATAATGACTACAGATACGTTTCCAAAAGGTTCGGGAAAAATAGCAAAAATCGGTCGATCTGAAGTCGGCATTTCGGGGATTTGCAAGGGTTCTGGGATGATTGCCCCTGATATGGCAACTATGCTTTGTTTTATTTTTACTGATGCAAAAATCCCTTCAACGGTCTTACAAGAATTGTTGTCATCAAGCGTGGAACGGTCGTTCAATTCTATTACGGTAGATAGCGATACTTCTACAAGTGATACTGTACTTGCCTTTGCGACTGGTGCAGGTGCAAGCCACTCAACTATATCTTCTTCTAAAGACCCTGAATTGAGGGGGTTTAAGAGTGCACTAGATGCCGTATTGCTTGACCTAGCGCATCAAGTCGTTCGTGATGGGGAGGGCGCGAGCAAATTTGTTTCTATTACTGTCATGAGTGCGGCGGATGATAATGCTGCCCGGCGAATCGGTCTTTCGATTGCAAATTCACCTCTAGTAAAAACGGCAATTGCTGGTCAAGATGCGAATTGGGGTCGTGTAGTGATGGCAATAGGTAAGGCGGGCGATAACATAGAAAGTAATAAGCTTAGTATTGCGATAGGTGGTGTGCGTATAGCTCAATTTGGGGCGGTTATCGAAGGCTACTCTGAGCCACCAGTATCTGAACATATGAAGGGCCAAGATATAATCATCGAAGTTGACGTAGGTGTCGGAGATGGGTGTGCAACGGTCTGGACCTGCGATCTAACTCATGGTTATATAGACATAAATGCAGATTACCGGTCCTGATCAAAATTTCATAAATCCAAAGAAATTTGGCGATGATAGCGTAGATTTGTTGCTTGTAGTTGCGGCAGCTCTGGTAGATATCGACGGGCGCGTCCTCTTGCAACAACGACCATATGATAAACAGATGGGAGGCCTTTGGGAATTTCCTGGGGGTAAATTAATAGAGGGAGAAAGCCCTGAATCAGCCTTAATCCGAGAGCTTAAAGAAGAACTCGGCATTGATGTTTCTACCAGTTGTCTGGCGCCCTTCACTTTTGCAAGTTATAAATATACTGAATTTCAGTTGTTAATGCCGGTGTATCTTTGTCGGATATGGGATGGATTGCCGATGGCTAGGGAAGGACAAAAATTGAAATGGGTTCTTCCGCGAAATATGAACGAGCTTTCCATGCCTCCGGCAGATCATCCATTAGTAGGGTTTTTGCGAGACTTTTTATAACGCCTAAGTTTTTCTTCCACTCACTGTGGGATTCATATGATAAACAAGTCATCGTTGCTTTGTTTTTTCTGTGTATGTAATCAAACGAAAGATGAAATTTATACATAGGGCTGAACGGTAGCGATTGTATTGGTCGTTGGAATTGCTAATCTCAAATTTATGGCGAAAATTAAAATTTATACCGCAGGTATAGTAGTTATTGGAAATGAGGTGCTGTCAGGTCGGACCCAAGATGCTAATGTGAAGTATCTCGGGGAAAGGCTGAATTTACTCGGTATTAGGCTCATGGAAGTCCGTATTATTCCCGATGTAGAGACGGCGATCATTGGTGCTGTTAGAGATATGAGCCGGAACCTCGATTATGTTTTTACGACTGGTGGAATAGGACCAACACATGACGATATTACTGCGGCTTCAATTGCAAGGGCTTTCGGCGTAAATTTAGTTCGCGATCCGGAGGCAGAACGGCTTGTTCGCTCAAATTACGCAGCCCCTGAAGAGGTTACGCCTGCCCGGCTTAAAATGGCCGATGTCCCAAAAGGCGCGACGCTTTTGAGAAACCCGATTAGCAAAGCCCCTGGGTTTCAACTTAAAAACGTTTACGTTTTGCCGGGTATTCCGCGCATCATGCAAGCAATATTTGAGGGCTTTTGCCACGAATTGTTTGGTGGAGAACCAATCAAAACACGAGAAATAACGGCTTTCTTGCCCGAGGGTATATTGAGCGGAAAATTTGAAGAAATTCAATCACGTTTTCCGGGCGCCGACCTCGGTAGTTATCCTTTTGTACGTGATGGGCATTTCGGTACAGTTCTTGTATTACGTCACACTAACCAAGAGATCGTCGATGCTCTTGCTAAAGAGGTTCGTTTGATGATTCGTAGTCTCGGTAGTGCCCCCTTTGAAGACTGAAACTACTAATACTAATCACCTTATTGTCTTGTAAGGCTTGGTGAGGTAAGTAGTCCCAGTATAATAGTTCACTTTACAAGTCATTGAAATTATTAGCGGGCGTGGTGAAATTGGTAAACACAAGGGACTTAAAAGGGCTAAACTCCCGTGCCATCCGACTGTACCGCTACCTAAATACCTAAAACAAAACAATAAGTTAGCAGATAATAAATCCACTGTGTCCAAGTTGGAAACAGTAGGAATTTGTCACCCGTGCCAACGTGGTGACGCAACCAATCCAATTAACAGTGAATATAGAACCAATGACACTCCGTGAAGCGAACGATTTTGTCCAATCGTTTCATCGTCACAGTAAACGTACAGCCCGTGATGGTGGTAAATGGGCGATAGGACTAGCACATGACGGTGAACTTGTCGGTGTTGCTATTGTAGGCAATCCATTAGCAGCTTCTTTTATGGACGGATACACGGCCGAGGTTCTTCGATGTTGCGTGAATGATAAAGCCCCCAAAAATTCTTGCTCAATGCTTTACGGACGGTGCTGGCAGATTTGGCGAAAAATGGGTGGGAAAAAACTCATTACTTATACACTTCACGAAGAAAGTGGAGCGTCTTTACGTGGGGCTGGGTGGACTGTAGTCGGAGAAACAAAGCCACATAAAGGATGGGGAAGTAAAACTAAACAAGACGGTATTAGACGTGAATGGCAGCCTATCTACGGACAGTTAAAATTTCGGTGGGAAGTTGAATGAACATGGCACAACAAATCCACCTAGATTTAGGGGTGTAAATGCTTGTATTCCAAACACTTGAGATTATTATTGGCACGATTTGTGGCACGGTTTTGGCACAAAACACAGCCAAATTGGTTGGCACAAAATCTCTTGTAGGGCTGAAAGCCTTACTCACCAAGGGTTGCGGGCGTGGTGAAATTGGTAAACACAAGGGACTTAAAATCCCTCGGCTTAACGGCCTTGCCGGTTCAAGTCCGGCCGCCCGCACCACCCTCTCAGGACCACTCAAGCTAACACTTTGGAACTCTTATGTTTTACATAAGGCCTGTGCTTCTAACTTTTAACAGCCCTATCAAGCCATTTATAAAGTACTTCCAATGGATATCCTGAACCGTATCCCTCACCTACTCCACTTACCGTCCATCCACCTAACCTGTCCGTTATATCCTGAGGACATTCAACAGCTCTTAACCTGTCGCGGATACTGTGCCTGAATGAATGAATCACACATCCATTAGGAACTTTAGGACGTAACCACTTGTTCAAAGCAGCACTCGCAGAATTAGCTTTGTTCTCTTTCTCAGAACAGTATCTGGGAAACAAAAAAAGATTTCCTGACTCTTCATAAGCTCGTTTAGCAGCCCATAAAGATACTCCTACTAAAGGAATTATTCGCTCACTTCCCTTTGTCTTCAAACGTCTCCATTTATGTGTCCTTAAAACTATATGAGGTCGTTGATTTTCTAGACGAATATCATCCTTATGTAGACCGATAGCCTCACTAAG
>PBLS01000023.1 GCA_002721825.1 Magnetovibrio sp. | reverse complement strand
TATCCAACTTGGTTTGATGCCCAAGCAGGATATTTCTTCTGTCATTTCTGGAAGATTAACGCTCAATCAAGCAATAATGGAGTACAACGACGGAGGCTTTCATATAATCGCAGGGCGTTCAGGCGCTGGAAATTTAGCAAATATTGCTACTAGCCGTTTACAAATGCTAGGCGAAGACTTGGCATTGTTAGCTAATGCTTACGACCATGTTCTAATTGACCTAGGTGCAGGTGTAGATCGCTCAGTTCGGCAATTAGCGCATAATGCCACAACCTGTATCGTAGTTTTGACTGACGAACCAACATCTTTAACAGATGCATACGCCTTTATAAAAGTCACTCATGCTGAACGCTCGGAGGTCAAATTCCTCATTGTAACAAATATCGTCAATTCTACGCGCGAGGGCGAACGTACCTACGCGACACTATTAAAAGCCTGCCAGGCTTTCCTTAAGATATCTCCACCACTAATAGGAGTTATACGTCGAGACCCACGCGTTAAAGAAGCCATCCGAAGCCAAACACCCGTTCTAACCCGATATCCCAACACAGCTGCCGCTGAGGATGTAGTTAAAATTGCACTCCAAGTATTAAAACACTGATCTACACTTAAACCATAAGAGTAAAGTATGTCGAGTGTCACCCCTCCCCCACCTCCACCTGCCCACGGATCCAATTCACCGACATCTACACCTACTGTCTCCATACCAGACCCCCCACCGGCACTCCTAAAGGTTAATATTGGTGCCAAGATAGATGCAAAGTTATTAGGCGTTGATAATCGAGGAAGTATATTAGCGGAAACATCACTCGGACGAATCGCTTTCCGAACACGCCTCGATTTTCCTTCTACTGGTTCAATTCAGTTCAAAGTACAAAGTCTTGGAAATCAGGTATTGCTTTTAGTCACAGCCATCCATGGTAAAAACCCTGCGCTAGCTCTACGTGGCTCCAGCAACATATTAACCCCAATTTTAACGGACCAAATAAGTCCCGATTCAAACTCTCCCACTATGCAAGGTGGTAGAATCAACCCTTCTAACCCAATTTTATCCACAGGTAATTCGCCAAATACATCTCCTGGTCAATCAGGGATAACAAACGCCAAGCTTGTTCCCTTAGCCCTAGGTTCGCAGCACCTTGCCACAATCTTACGACCAACAGCCGCATTTTTTGATAGAGAATCAGCAATATGGCCAAACACTCTTACCCAATTTACTACTGCTGATTTCAACAAAATAACCTTAAGTACTGTAGCTGAAGCAGCTAATACCATAAAATCTTCCAAACAAATGCCGAAAGGCGATTCTGATAAAATAGCAGTAGGTAGTGAAGTCAATTTAAGGGCCGGCACTTCTTTAATTATTAAAGTCCTATCCATAAAACCTGGGAGCAGTGCATTGCATATTTCCGACACATTGCTGCCAATACGAAGCGGTACAACTTTAGAAGGGACAGTTAGCAACGCCGGGATATCCTCCCAAACGATTATAAAAACCCAAGCGGGTCCAATTTCATTAAATATAGCTACAGAGCTAGCAGTTAATACAAGAATAAAGTTTCAAGTAATGCAGGTGCAGCTACCAGACCACTCATCTCAAAGCAGTTTCGTGTCTGACCGCTTAGGTCAAGTTATAATAGGTTCAGGCCAATGGCACGCCCTAAAAGAGACTATTGAATTGTTAGCAGAGAGCAACCCCGTCATCTCTCAACAACTACTCTATGGTATTTTACCCAGGCTTGATGCTACATTTTTAGCGAACTTTCTATCTTTTTTATTATTGTTGCGGACCGGCAATATAAATCATTGGCTTGGCGATGCACCTATACGTGCGTTAGCGCAGTTAAAACCGACACTATTACGCCGTCTCAGGGATGATTTTTCTGGGCTAAGGCACATTGCCGAAGATAGCCCCAACTCAGAAGGCCGGTTATTTTCAATTCCACTTCTAAATGGGTCACAAATCGAACAAATCCGGCTTTGGCTTGGCCGAAAAAATGACCCCGATGAAGAGAATGAAAAAAAATCTAGTAAGTCTGGCACCCACTTCGTTATTGATGTGCATCTATCAAAACTCGGACGTATACAACTTGATGGTTTTGTTGAGGATAACAACAAGCGTTTCAATCTAATTGTCCGTACGGCAAACCGGCTCAATAAACCTATACAAGACGGAATCCGCACGGTTTTTGAGAATGCCAACAATAATTTCGGTATTACCTCTGGCTTGGCTTTCCAATCATCCCCCGCCAATTTTGTTGAAGTAACTAATATGTCTGATGAATCAGAGCGAGGCCTAGTGATTTAAGTATTCAAAGAATAATTTGGCTAAACGCAGTCACGTGACAAGACTATTCAAGCTAGCTTGATGACTTCCATATTCCACTAACCCTAATACGAACTCCGCCTCTAAAAAGAGAATAAGTTGTAATCAGTGCTAAATCTTAGCCGTTCATGACAGGTCAACAAAGTCGCGAAGTAATTGCCCTGGCTTACCACAGTCTTGTAGATTCCAGTTATCATTCACCGTTCGCACCCCGTTAACCCATACACCTTTTAGTCCAATCGCCGGAGTATCGATTCTGCTCGCTCCCGTGGGAAGATCATTGACTCGCTCTTTATTACCACGCGCGACAGTATTTGGGTCAAACAACATTAAGTCCGCCCAAGCTCCCTCCACTAGTCGCCCGCGGTCCTTTATGCGGTAGATATCAGCAGGTCGACTAGTTAACGCTTCAACAGCTTTTTCAAGCGAAATTTTTTCCTTATCACGAGCCCAATGTCCCATAAGGTGAAGTCCAAAACCTGCATCACATAAGAACGAAAGGTGAGCACCAGCATCTGATAGAGCAATAGCTCCGTATTCATAGCGTAATAAATCGGCAACACGTTCTTCATCAACGTTAAAAAGCCTAACGTCAAATAGCGTCTTAAGTTCGTCCGCCAAACCAAAATCAAGAAACCAGTCCCATGGGTCCTCACCGGAATCACGTGCCAAATGACCGACTTTTTTCCCAATGAACTTCCGGTGCTCTGCCTTATGTACCTCCATAATTGTCATGTGATCCCAATTTTTTGAAGAAAATCGATTGGGAACCCCAGTCGTTTGCATCTCATCTTTCAAACCTTGCCTAAAAGACGTATCTCTGAGAATTTTCTTAAACTCCTCAGAACCCTCCGCTTCAATGGCTGGATGCCAGGCGATAAGCGCCTCCAGTGGATAAGGATGACCTAAAGTAAACTCCATCCCAAGAGGAAAGCAGCCAACCTGAGACCATAATTCTCGTCCTCGTCCACGCGCCTCGCTGATTTGCGCGTTTTCATCAAACACGCGCTCCGGATTTCCAGGGTCCACAAACATAGCTGCAATCATAACTGGTCGACCACTGTGAGCTGCTATACTTTCTAGCCATGGAATGGTCGAAGTCATACCTTTCGTAAGCATAAACGTCCCTTTTCCAACCTCTCCTAGAACGCCGGTCAATTCCATCATTTCATGATCATCAGCAAGCCGGGATGGCATTGGAACCCCGTTTTCTCCATTATGTTGCTCAAGAGTAGAGGAAGCAAAACCACATGCGCCTGCATCCATCGCCTCACGAACTAATTTTTTCATTTCAGCAACTTCTGACTTCGTTGCTGCACGGTCTGATGCTTCATCACCAAGCACCCAGGTTCGAACAGAAGAATGCCCACAGAAGGCCGCTACATTCGGAACCATTCCTCTCTTCTCTAAAGAATTTAGATAGTCGGCAAAGGTAACAAAATCCCAATCTATGCCCGCCTTCATTGCATCCAATGACATACCTTCAACATGCGTCAAATTTCGTAGAGTTCGATCACGATGCTCTGGCTTACATGGCGCAATAGTGAAACCACAATTACCGATTACTACCGTCGTAACCCCGAGGCGGTTAGATGGAGTAGCGTAAGGGTCCCAGGTTAATTGCGCATCGAAATGCGTGTGAAGATCAATGATCCCTGGAGCTAAAGAAAACTCTTCTGCATCTATTGTCTCTTTTGCCGACCCTAAATTATCTCCCAAAGCTGCAATACGACCGTTCTGTACAGCGAGTTCTCCAGCGAATGAGGGGCCGCCGCTCCCATCGATAATATTCGCATTCTTAATGACCAAATCATACATCTTCTTTTCCTCCCCAAAAATCGCTCAAGCCTTATCAACGGCAGGCCGGCCTTCGATCGATGCAAACAGGTTACTCTAACTTTTAAGTCTAATGAGAATAAGTGCTAAGCTACTCGCATTCTGAGTTTAATGATCCAACCGCCGATAGGTTTCTATACCAATTTCATCTAATTCAATTTGATCGCGTTGCGCCTCCTCAGCTTGCTCACGTTGGAGACGTCTATCACGAACCACCTCATACTTCTTAAGTTCACGATAATTAACTTTTAGCTCCTCGGCAGCAATTTCAACTTCTTCCTCTTTAGCGCGTATGTTCTCGTCAATAATGTCACGCCGATTAACTGCGTGTTCGACATAATTACCGTAGAGAACTCCGGCTTCATTAGGGTCATCTAAAGCTACTTGTTGTTCTCTAACTAATTCGCTATCCAACGCATTACGATTGGCTTCTAAATTCTCAAGCTCCTTCATTAAAACGCCTAGATTACGCCTACACTCATCCACTCTCCATTGAATAACACGAGCAAGGGTCCTTATACCTTTAGTCATGGGTCCCACTAAAACACACTCAAGGATCGACATTCAAGGGCGCTGATGAGGATATCTTAGCTGAACCAAAGATTTCAGCTAGGCGATCATAACACGCATCCAATGTTGTGGTCTCCTCGATGTTTTGAGCTAAAAATGCCTCAAGAGCGTGATTAAATTTTATAGCCTCATCTATTTTAGCGTCAGAACCACTTTTATAGGCTCCTAATCGAATTAACTCCGCCATATCCTCATATATGGCTAACATTTGACGAGCTTTATCAACGAGTGCATTTTGTTCTGGAGTATTACAGGCAGGCATAGTTCTGGAAATACTGCGAAGCACGTTTACCGCGGGGTAACGACCACGCTCAGCGATGGAACGGTCAAGAACCACATGACCATCAAGAATGCCACGCACCGCATCAGAAATCGGTTCATTATGATCATCGCCTTCAACCAATACCGTAAACAGTCCAGTAATTGAGCCTTGATCCTCCAACCCAGGTCCCGCACGCTCTAACAATTTGGGTAATTGCGCGAATACCGACGGTGTATATCCCTTGGTAGTAGGAGGCTCTCCCGCTGAAAGCGAAATTTCACGCTGTGCCATCGCAAAACGCGTAACACTATCCATAAGAACCAATACTTCATTCGGTTGATCTCGAAAGTACTCTGCTACAGTCATAGTCATATAAGCAGCCTGCCGACGAACTAAGGGAGATTCATCAGATGTCGCGGCAATAACAACACTTCGTTTCATACCTTCGAGTCCTAAGTGATCCTCAATAAACTCCCGCATCTCCCGACTACGTTCACCAATCAGGCCAATTACATTAATCTCTGCATCCGTATTACGTGCCATCATCGCTAATAAAGTCGACTTCCCAATACCCGATCCTGAAAAAATACCTAACCGCTGCCCTTGGCAGAGCGTCAAAAAAGCGTTCATAGACCGAACTCCAAGATCAACTTTTTGGCCAACTCGTTTGCGCATATGGGCTGAGGGTGGCTGTGTATGAATTGGATAGCCAATGGAACCAGTAGGCAGAGGCCCTTTACCATCTGCAGGTTCACCAAACGCATCAATGACGCGACCCAACCACTCGTTAGTAGGATAAACAACTGGCTGAGCAACTCTTACTTCTACGCGACTACCCATGCCAATGCCTTCAACAGAACCAAACGGCATTACCAATGCATGGCCTTCAGAAAAACCAACCACCTCACAACCTACCATTCGTCCATCACGTGCATGAATAACGCAGTGATCACCAACTGATAAGCTATGGGTGACGCCCGTAACATGAATCAAAAGGCCGACAATATTGACCACTTTGCCGTACTTTTTATATTCGGCCAAATGATCTATCTCATTTACGATATTAGCGCCGAACCCTGACACGCCAACGCCTTTGCTAATTTAATCTAAAACAGAAATTGATAATACTTTATACTTTAAATATGCGATAGTAGAGTTAATTAAGTATTGATTTAAAAAACTTTAGAAATTTTCTATCTAACTCTCTTTATTCCTTTTTAACTACTAGTTTCGGCTGAAAATGCTTGTATTCCTGTCTGCGCGCGTCCCAAGACTAGCGCATGAATGTCGTGAGTACCTTCAAGTGTATTTACAACCTCCATATTTAGCAAATGGCGGATTATGTGAAATTCATCTGAAATCCCATTTCCACCGTGCATATCTCGGCACATACGGGTAATATCCAGAGCTTTCCCAGTATTGTTGCGTTTCACGAGGGAAAACATCTCTGGCGATGCCCTTCCCTCATCAGCAAGACGACTCACTCGGAGAGCACCTTGAAGCCCCAATGCAATCTCAGTCTGTATATCAGCAAGCTTTTTCTGAATAAGTTGGTTAGCGGCAAGTGGCCTCCCAAATTGATTTCTCTCTAAAACATACTGACGCGTTGCCTTCCAGCAAAACTCAGCCGCTCCCATTGCCCCCCAGCTTATACCAAATCGCGCACGCGAAAGGCATGACAACGCGGCTTTCAGGCCCTTCGCGTGAGGCAAGCGACGATCCTCGGACACAAAGACCTGGTCCATCGCGATTTCACCCGTTGGAGATGCGCGCGCACCAAACTTTCCATCTATTTTAGGTGTTTTCACTCCCTCCGCCTCACTGTCGACAATAAAACCGTTTACCATCCCTTCTTCATCTTTGGCCCAAACAATACAAATATCTGAAATTGGTGAATTTGTAATCCAAATCCTATTACCATTCAGTCGCCATCCCCCCTTAACCTTAACTGCTCGACTTTTCATTCCGGATGGATCAGACCCATGATCAGGCTCCGTTAACCCAAAGCAGCCAACTATCTCGCCTTTAGCCATAATTGGCAAAAATTCTCGTTTTTGTTCTTCCGATCCAAATAAATATATTGGTGCCATAGCAAGCCCTGATTGAACTCCAATAGCAGAACGAAAAGCCGTATCAACACTCTCAAAAGCCCGGCAAACCAACCCGTACGCCACGTGACTCAAGCCGGGACAACCATAGCCTTCAATAGTACCTCCCAATAAGCCTAATTCCCCAAACTTGAGAAATAGGTCCTTATTAAAGGTCTCATGCCTATTCCAATCTACTATAACTGGCATCAAATGTTCGTGAGAAAACCGCCGGGCTATATCATGGATCAAACGCTCATCTTCTTGTAATTGCCCTTCTAAAAAAAGCGGATCTTCCCAACTAAAATTTCCATCAACCATAGCCACTACCCGTTAAAGCAAAAATTCAACGTTTTAGTATATAACGCATTACAGCAACTTAATTTTCCTGCGTTAAGAGAGATACTCCCAACTGAGCTCGACGACGTAACCAAGGGACCAAACGATAACGGGGGTCCCCAGTAAGTTTGTAAATATTCTTAAGAATTGTCACAATTTTATCCGCGCCAACGAAATCCCCAAACTCTAGAGGCCCCTTTGGATAATTGAGACCTAGCTTTACCGCCTTATCGATATCTTCTGGAGCCGCAGTACGCTGTTGTGCAACCGAACAGCCGATATTGCAGATTGCTGCAACCACGCGCTGTGCGATAAAACCAGGAGTATCATGTATAACTGTTGCAGGAACTTTCCCACCTCCAAAAAGGCCGTGTGCCGACGCTGTAAAAATTGGATCTGTAATTGTTGTTTTCATAAGTGTCCGTCGCTTCTCAAGTCCAAATAAGCAATCCACCGCAATGGTCCGATTTGGGTCTAAGCCTTGGTCTGTCGATGCGGTGGTAGCATCATCTCCTAATGGTGTTACAAGAATCAACGATTCATCATCAGGAATGTCACCTTTATCTATTGGGGCACCAGCGTTCTCCACAATTAGACGTATTTTTTCAAAAAATTCCGGAATAACCTTTGAAATCCACACAGCACGTCCGTCATATTCTGGGACTATTCCCTCCTCCACTAATTGCACCTTGCCTTCGTCATATGAATAAAACCCACGTCCAACTTTAGATCCTAGTAAGCCTGCATCGAGACGCATCTGCAACATAGTTGCAGGCCGAAATCTAGGCTCATGATAAAATTGTTTGTATATTAGTTCCGTTGCTGGATGAGTGACATCAAGGGCAGTCAAATCAAGTAACTGGAAGGGACCCATCCGGAACCCAACAGCATCACGCAAAATGCGGTCTATATCTTCAATATCGGCTATTCCATCCATAGCTATGTGGGCCGCCTCAATGTTATAGCCTCGACCCACCTGATTAACCAAAAAACCTGGAGCATCCTTTACTCTCACCGATTCTCGCCCAAGGCGCCTACCCAGCACCATAAGGAAGTCAGCTACCTTGGGATCCGTAAGAATACCATCAATAACTTCGACTAACTTCATCAAAGGTACAGGATTAAAAAAATGTAATCCAGCAACTCGGCTTGGCTTTTCACACGCAGCGGCAATAGTACTAACTGAGAGGGAAGAAGTATTGGTAGCAATGACACAATCGCTGCTAACAATAGATTCAAGTTCTTTGAAAACAGCACGTTTTACATCCAAACTCTCTACCACTGCCTCTATAACACAATGACTTTCTCTAAATTCACTCATTGAACTAACAACTTCAATACGGGCAGCTGCATCTTCCGCATCTTCTTGTGCCATGCGACCTTTTTCTGCATTACGGTTGAGCATTTTTTGTATAAATATTTGCGCCTCTTTAGCGGCGTCTTCTTTGGCATCATAGAGTTTCACTATGCACCCGCCGACGGCTGCTACTTGAGCAATCCCTCGCCCCATAGCACCAGCACCGACGACCCCAACAACCAAATCTTTGCGCATGGCATCTAGAGCCATTGGCTTATCTCCCTTTAAATTCTGGCTTGCGTTTTTCAATAAAGGCCGCAGCTCCCTCCTTTTGGTCTTCTGTAGAAAACAACACTTCAAAAGCTTTGCGCTCTAATATAAGACCGGTCTCTAACGCCGCATCCATGCCGGCGAGAGTGACTTCCTTAATAAGTTTTGCGCCAAGAGGTGGCATTCGGGCAACCTTACGAGCGATGGCAATTGCGCGCTCTAACACCTCTTCATCCGCAACAACCTCAGAAACCATACCCATATCATGAGCTTCCTGCCCGGACACCCACTCGGCGGTTAGCATCATCTTTAAAGCCTTATACTTACCCACAGCCCGAGTCAGACGCTGGGTTCCGCCCCCCCCAGGTAATACACCCACACCAATCTCCGGCAAACCCATTTTTGCTCCCTGACCAGCTACTATTATATCGCAGTGCAACGCGAGTTCGCAGCCTCCACCTAAAGCAAAGCCGTTTACCGCAGCTACGATGGGTTTTGGACAACCCGCTACGACTTTCCACATGCGCCTAGAATCTCCAAAAGCCCAATCGGATGTCGTTAAATCCGCAAATTCTTTTAGATCCGCACCTGCAACGAAGGCCTTTTGATTGCCGGTTACAACAATCACACGCACACTATCATCTGCAATGCTTTCTTCAAATCTTGCCGCTAATTCCTGACGCGTCGCATTGTTAAGCGCATTCATGACCTCTGGGCGATTCATTCGTATGAGCGCAATCCCATCTTCCGGGTGCTCAAGTAATACTAGTGACATATCTATCCTCCCTCTCCTCTAGGTTACCCTGGGATATAGCCGAGAGCTCGCCAATAATAAAAATTCAATGGTGTCAATAAAAACAAGCCTATTCCAGCTAAGGCTACACTATATTTTACAACCTTGATCATTGGCACGCCGCCCATGGCCAAACCCACCATAATAGGCAAGGCTTGATAAGGAAACACTACCGAGCTTAAGCCGTTCAACTGAGCTAGCGCTGCCGTTTTCAACGGTAGGCCAGTTGCATCCGCTAAATCTACTGCCGTTGGGGTTACAATCGCAAGTGATGCTGAAACATTTGACACCAATGCAGTTAAAAAAGAAACAAGCGATACTGCGTAAAAACCGTAAGCAGGGCTTTGATCTTTCCACCCAGCTAAATTGGTAATTACATCACGCAAAAGTAAGCCTCCCCCTGATTCTACAAGAACAGGCCCGATACCAAGCAATGCAGCGACAAACAACACCGTCACCATATTAATCTTGTCGACAAAAAGTTTACTGGGCACCAAATTAATACCAGGCAGCATACATATAACAGCGGCTATCAGCGCTATCCACCCAGCCGCAATCCCATGGATAAAATCTGTTGACCAGATAAATAATGCAAACATGATGATCACGAGTACTTTTCGGCCTTCATCTTTTAGGGGTTGAAAGTTTTCAGATGTAATTGGTTTCCCAGGATTATCGGGCTTAAAAAACCAATAGACCAACACACCAACCAGTACACCTCGTAAAACAGCAATAATGGGTAGATTAAGAACAAGGTATTCACCATAGCTAACTTCAAGCCCATACATAGTTCCCATGGTACCCACCAATAAGATATTGACTAAATTACCGGGCAAAAACCCTTGTCCCATGAGATAGTTACCAAAAACTGCCGCGACGACAGTGCCTACAAAAGCGTTTGAGCTTTTTGGATAGCCGGCTTGACGAGCTATCGCCATTACAGGTGGCAAAACTATAGCGATCCGACCCACGGATGACGGAACTATAACCGAAAGGGCAAGTGAACTGAGTAATATTGCAAAAATTAAACTAGCGTAACTTGAACCCACATGACGGAAAGCGCCTTGTGCAACCCATAAACCAAGACCAGTTCTATCCGCCGCCGCACCTATTACGAGGCCGCCAAAAACCAGCCACAGCGCTGATGATTGGAATCCTGCAAATATAGCGGTAGGGGAAGCAATAGCTGACACTGAAGCGATGGAAAAGAAAACTAAGGCTGCTACATATTCTGGAAGCGCTGTAGAAGCCCACATACTGACTGTAAACAAAATCAGAGCAATTGCAGGATATGCACTTGCGGGAACTCCTTCTGGAGCTGGCAATAGTGCGAGCGTTGTGCAGACAACCGCTGAAAATAAAATGATTGTTAATCGTACACGGGGAGACAAAACCTCACGTCCTATCCAGCAAAAATGTTCCCGTTGCTAACCAATCCACAACTGTTACCCCATCTGGCCCAGCCAGAACGGGATTTAAATCTAGTTCCTCTATTTCAGGATATTTAAGAGCAAAATTACTGACCGCTACCAGTAATTTTGTTATCAACTCGCGATTTACTGCGTTTTTTCCCCTGACACCATCCAACACTTCCCTTCCATCAATATTTTCAAGCATGTAATAAGCATCTGCGCTACTGACGGGTATCCGCGCGAAAACAGTGTCTTTAAATACTTCAACAAAAACCCCACCCAGGCCGATCATAAGAATAGGCCCAAAGACTGGATCTCTGCGCATACCTACAATGATCTCAGTTTGTGCTGGGACCATAGATTGCAAAAGCACCCCATCAACACGCAATCCGGGACGTGTCACATTAATCATGGAAAACATTTCGCTAACTGTGGTACGCACTTCATCTGCACTAGTAAGGTCAAGAGCTACGCCTCCAACATCGCTTTTATGTGAAATTTGAGACGATTCAATTTTCACAGCGACAGGATACCCAAGTTTATCAGCTGCCGCAGCAGCAGCATCTGAGTTTGATGCAAAAGCACATTTCACTACTGGTAGACCAGCGGAAGTCATCATTTCATATACAATTTTTGATGGAAGCCTTGTCGATTCGTATGAATTTAACGGCTTTGAAGAAAATATAGGAGATTCCTGTTCCGCGCAGCGTTTGCACGCACAACCAAATTCTATTAATCCGCTTACAGCATCAATTACTTGCTCAGTTCCCGTAATTAAGCATATTCCAATTTCATTGAATGCATCGCGTATCTTGTCCGGGGGTTCAATCCAGCAAACGATGAAGGGTTTCGAAACCCGTTCCTTTAACGTACAAAAAATATCAAGAAGAAAATCTGCATACCCGTGCATCAGTTGAAGCCAAACTACTGCAATATCAAAAGCCGGATCATCAAGGACGATTTCAACACTACCTTTCAATATTCTTGGATCAGCTAAAAACTGTCCAGTAACATCTATTGGGTTGCCATATGAGCCATAGGTAGGAATCAATTCCTGGAGACGTGCTCTAGTCTGGCCCGATGGCACAGGCAGCTTATACCCGAGTTCCTCTGCTCGGTCTGCCATCATCGCTCCCGCACCGCCGGATTGCGTCACAATTGCGACCCCTTTACCTAAGGGAACCTTTGTGAAACTAAAAGTCGCCATCAGGTCAACCATTTGTTGTTCATTTCGAACCCGAATGATCCCATACTGACGAGCAATGTCATCAAACACTGCGTCATTTCCAGCGAGAGCTCCTGTATGTGAAAGTGTTGCACGGGCGCCCGCAGCCTGTCGCCCTACCTTAACGACAATAAATGGCTTTACTAGATTCATTGCCTTATTGGCTAGACGAATTAACGCGTCGGCATTGGTCACCCCTTCAAGGTAGGCCGCTATCACATTAATGCGTTCATCATCAATAGCAGTTTCCAAGACTTCCATGAGGTTAATGTCAATCTGGTTACCGGTATTCACGAAATAGCCAATACCTATCCCACGGCTTCGAGCTAATGCAGCGATACCAGTGCCAAAAGCACCGGACTGAGTCGCAAACGCTACAGGACCAGGAATCGGAGGCAGATCGGCATACTGACTAAAGGTAGCACTCATATTATTAAAACTGTTTATAAGCCCGAGGTTGTTAGGGCCACATATTCGTATGCCGTTTTCTTGAGCTGCGTTCAACAGTTCTCGTTCCATCACACGGCCGACCTCGCCAGTTTCACCAAAACCAGACGAAAAAACTACTGCTATTGGACAACCTTTCTGACCAAGTTGAACTATAGCATCCTTACAATGTACCGCCGGGATAGCCACAATTGCCAAGTCAGGTGGTTCTGGAAGCGCCGCAATGTCGGGGTAACACGTAACACCGTGAATCTCATCATAACGCGGATTAACTGGATAAATGCGCCCTCCAAATTTATCACGACGCATAAAATAAAAAGGACGACCATTTAATTTGTTTGCGTCAGCCGACGCGCCAATAATTGCAATCGATTTAGGATACAGCATACAGTTAATAGCGTGTACAGTGTTTTGCTTGGTCATTTATTTCCTTATTTTTCGCAATGCAAAACGAATTCCGAAAATTAATCTTTATCTATCCTCGTGCCACGATTGTTTGTCAAGCTGACAAAGTCACTTCAAAAATTTCAAGCAAGCAAAGGTGTAAATATGACCCCCGTCGACCTCGCCCGAAATGATTTTAATGCCTATCTTAGGCTTATAAAAACGCTGGTGAAGGAAAAGCTACGGCCTAACGAGCACCGTTTAACTCACATAGATGGAGTTCCTGAGGATTTAACACAGATCCTACGCGATCATGGGCTTTTTGCTATGACTTTGCCTAGAAAGTACGGGGGCCTTGACTTAAGTACAGAGCAACAAGTACTTCTTCAAATAGCAATCACACGTGCTTCATGCGTCTATAGAGCGCGTTTCTCTACTACTGTCGGCCTTGTTTGTCAGAGCATACTTCAGCATGGCACCGATGAACAACGCCAGATGTATTTACCGCGCCTAGGGAGCGGCGAAATGACCGGTGCTTTTGCACTAACCGAGGAGAATGCTGGCTCAAATGCTATGGCCATCGAATCAACTGCTACTCGAATAGGAGACCATTACAATATTAACGGCTCCAAGCGATACATTACTAATGCCAATATCGCTGATTTGTTTATTGTTATAGCCCAAACTGATATTAACAAAAATGGAGCAAACAGAATATCAGCCTTCCTTGTAGATGCGGACACACCTGGTATTACAATAGCGCCTATTGATAAAAAAATGGGCCAAGACGGTGCTCCAACAGCAGAAATAATCTTTTCCAATTGCTGCGTGCCGTTATCCGCTCTAATCAGCGGTAAAGACGGTAATGGATTCCAAGTTGCAATGGCTGGCATAAATACCGCGCGGCTCCATGTAGCTTGTACTGCTGTCGGCCAGGCCGAAAGACTGACTGAAGAAGCTCTAAATTACGCCAGAAACCGGGAGCAGTTCGGACAAGCTATTAGTGAGTTTCAGTCAATTCAAAATATGCTTGCTGACTGCCGAACAGAAATCCTCGCCGCAAAATCAATGGTGTTAGAAACTGCAAGAAAAATTAAAGGACCGCTAGACAAGTCGCTTCGTGCTGATATTTCGTGTTGCAAATATTTTGCGACCGAAATGGTGTGTCGTGTTGCGGACCGCGCTGTGCAAATTTTAGGAGGAGCAGGGTACCTTGCAAACCATGACGTTGAGCGCTTGTATCGCGATGTACGTTTATTCCGTATTTTTGAAGGCACTTCTCAAATCCATCAGAAAATTATCGCTCAACATATGATTAATGAAGAAGAGCATCGCTTCTTATAAAGCTCTAATTCCCCTATCACAGACGGATAATACTACTAAATTTCTTTTTAAGTAAAACGGATCACAATTTAGATAGTTAAGGATTCGCTATTTTCACACATCTAGCCGCCCTGTAAACTCCCTACTTACGAAAATAAAATCCAATAATATTAATGCTTTATTTTTATTCAGCGTACAAACTTGCGCCGGAAACCGATGCACAATATGGTTAATAAATCATCCCGATGGCGCTGGAGGATTATATGCGCGTTCTTCTTGTTGAAGATGACCCAACTACTCAGAAAAGCATTACGATGATGCTGGAGTCATCCGGCATGGTTGTTGATGCAACCGACCTTGGCGAAGATGGTATAGAGATTGGTAAACTTTACGACTATGATATTATAGTTCTTGATCTGATGCTACCGGACATGGATGGCATGGAAGTACTAAGAAGCTTGCGGACTGCCAAGGTACCAACTCCGGTTCTAATACTTTCTGGGCTGACCGAAGCTGAAAATAAGGTCAAAGGCCTCGGTACGGGTGCCGATGACTATTTAACTAAGCCTTTTAACAAGGATGAACTTATCGCGCGAATACAAGCTATTGTTCGTCGATCCCAAGGTCATTCCGAGTCAATTATCTATACTGGGAAATTAGCCGTTAATTTGGACGCCCAAACTATAGAAGTTGATGGTCAAAATGTGCATCTAACCGGTAAAGAGTATGGGATACTTGAACTATTATCGTTGCGTAAAGGTACAACTTTAACAAAAGAAATGTTTCTCAATCACCTTTATGGTGGTATGGACGAGCCAGAGCTTAAAATTATCGATGTTTTTATTTGTAAGTTACGCAAGAAATTATCCACTGCAACAGGTGGTGATAACTATATAGAAACTGTATGGGGACGCGGCTATGTTTTGCGTGACCCAGAAGACCAACCCGCGGCCGCTCAGGCATAAAGATCCAAATACCTGATGGCTTTCTTTCAAAGATATCGCTTGGTATTTTATTTATAATAGAAAATATAAACCTGCTCAATCTCCGGAAAATAACGCTGCAAACTGAATTTCGTTTTTTGTAGTCTCTGCTTCTAGAATAGAACCTTGGCTGTGTGCAATACGTTGAGCCCAGTGCGCTATTACATTACGGGCGGTTACAGAATCCGTCGCACAATTAGGGTTGAGACCGGTAATAAATTCGTCAGATAGTCTTGCTCCTTCACCAACAGCCCGTACGGCAACGCCCAACCCCTCATTTACCTCTACAGCATGAACCTCGACACGACCACCTCGCACCAGACATTCCTCCGCGACTATAGTGACCAGCATCAGCATCTTAATTTCAGGAACTTTTAGAGCTCCATTATCACCAGCAACCGTCATTTCTGCCGTCCAACTGAGGCCCGGCTTAGCATCAAGATACCAGCCATGGACCAATTGACGTGCCTCTTCAAGAGATAGCGGTCCTTGATAACCTCCACCATAACCAAGAGCGCCTCTAAAAAAATTTAACCGGCGCGTAACACGGTCCGCACTTTTATTGACAAGATCTAACGCTTCGGGATTGACATCACTGTCGGTCATAAATTCGATGCCTGTGTTAACAGCGCTAATTCCACCTACAAGATCATGACAAAGGCGGGAGCACAGGAGTTGGGTAACCCGAACATCGACTTCCACAAAAACACCCTTTCACAAAATATCTATCGTAAATCAAGTTTAATAAAATAAGCCATTTAAGGATCCTCAGAACATGTTAGAACTAATGAGCATTGGTTTTCTAGCATGGTATCTCGTAACATCATACCATTAGATATAATTGGTGTTGGCTCATCGGATTTCTCTGGTACAAATTAAATCAAAGTAATTCGAATACGATTCTGATAAGGCTACTAAATGAATGATATAACTAAAAACGACCACACGCCGGCAACAGTTAAGAAGGGAAAACGAACACCTTATTTCCCAAAAGGGCGTCAGATTGAAAATCAGACACTTGAAGATATTCAGGCGCTGCTCGGTGACCGGCCGCGAAACCGAGATCTGCTTATAGAATATTTACACCTTATACAAGATCGCTACAAACAATTATCCGCTGCTCATTTGGCGGCCTTAGCTGACGAAATGCGTCTCTCCCAAACCGAAATTTACGAAGTTGCCACTTTTTATCATCACTTTGATGTTGTTAAAGAAAATGAAGAGAGTCCTGGTAGTTTAACTATTCGCGTTTGTGATGGAATAGCATGCGAAATGCAGGACTCCAATCGTTTGCTAGGAGAGTTAGCCGAACGTTACAAACAAGATTCTATTCGTATTGTACATGCTCCATGTGTCGGAGCATGCGATAAAGCGCCGGTGGCAGTTGTAGGGCAATGTCAAGTTACGTCAGCCAGCATGGAGAAACTGGAAAATGCAATTAAATCCGGCAAAACGAAACCTGATACTCCGAATTACAAAGATTTCAATACTTATGTGTCAGAGGGTGGATACCAGGCCTGGCAATCATGTATCGACGGAGGCAGCCTGCGGAGTGAAATTGTCTCGGTAATCGAAAATTCAGGACTCCGCGGTCTAGGTGGCGCAGGATTTCCTACTGCACGCAAGTGGCAGTTTCTAGAAAACACACCAAAACCGCGACTTGTCGCTATCAATGCAGACGAGGGAGAACCTGGCACATTCAAAGACCGTTACTGCTTTGAAACAAATCCACATCGAGTTTTAGAAGGAATTTTAATAGCAACGTGGACTGTGGAAGCGGAATCGGTATACATATACCTGCGCGATGAATATCCGCAGGTCCACGCCCTTTTATTAAATGAAATATCACAACTGGCCTCCGCTAATCTTACCGCAGGAATTAAAATTCATCTTAGACGAGGCGCGGGTGCTTATATCTGCGGTGAGGAGTCGGCAATGTTGGAAAGTATTGAAGGCAAACGTGGTTTACCCCGGAACCGACCACCCTTTCCCGCACAGTCCGGATTATTCAACCGTCCAACACTTATAAATAATGTAGAAACAATGTATTGGATTCCTGAAATCATAAAAAATGGGGCAGAGTGGTATAAGGAGCAAGGTCGTCCACATTTTTTTTCGGTATCTGGTCGGGTGAAAGAACCAGGCGTAAAATTAGCCCCTGCCGGTATTACGGCGAATCAATTAATTAATGACTACTGTAATGGAATGCTGGATGGACACACCTTTAACGCCTATTTACCTGGAGGTGCTTCTGGCGGCATCTTACCAGCACATATGGGAAATTTACCGCTTGATTTTGGCACTTTAGACGAGTTTGGATGCTTTATTGGATCATCTGCAGTGGTAATTTTCTCTGACTCAGATGATATCCGCGCAATATGTAAGAATTTACTAAGGTTTTTTGAATACGAGAGTTGCGGTCAGTGCACACCTTGTCGTGTAGGTTGCGAAAAAATGTTAAAATTGATTGATGCTCCTAAATGGGATGTTAGTTTAATAGACGAGCTTAGTCAGACCATGCGTGATGCCTCCATTTGCGGACTTGGCCAAGCGGCGCCTAATCCAATCATAAGCGCAATCAGGTTTTTTGAAGGAAACGTAACGTGAGTGACTCCTTTACATTCTTGCTAGACGACCGAGAAATAGAAGCTAATGCTGGAGAAAGCATTTGGGAAGTAGCACGCAAAAACAATATTGATATTCCGCATTTATGTCACCGGCCAAAATCGGGGTATCGTGCAGATGCAAACTGCCGCGCTTGTATGGTAGAGATCGAAGGTGAACGAGTTCTAGCGCCTTCATGTAGACGAGAACCAACTTCGGGGATGAAAGTTAAGACTAACAGTGAACGAGCTGTAAAAGCGCGCAAAATGGTTATGGAATTACTCGTTACCGACCAACCAGAAAAAGCTGATGCGCATGATCCAGTTTCACTTTTATGGAATTGGGCCGACAGGATGGGTATCTCATCGAGCCGCTTCTCGCCGCGAACAAATGTGCTAGAAACAGATGCGAGCCATCCGGCAATGCGAGTTAATTTAGATGCATGCATCCATTGCAACCTATGTATTCGTGCTTGCCGTGAAGTCCAAGTCAACGACGTAATAGGAATGGCACACCGAGGATCTGAATCGAAAATAATTTTTGATATGGATGACGCAATGGGCGAAAGCACCTGCGTTGCCTGTGGTGAATGTGTCCAAGCATGCCCAACCGGTGCATTGATGCCCGCTAATCAACTAGATGAGAACCAGGTCTTTATAGGTGGCTCAGATAAAATGGTCGATAGCCTTTGTCCTTACTGCGGCGTGGGCTGTCAAGTTACATTTCATGTTAAGGACGATGCAATTGTGCGAGTGGATGGCCGTGAAGGACCAGCTAATCAAAACCGATTATGTGTCAAAGGTCGTTTCGGTTTCGATTATGCAAGAAATGCCCAGCGTTTAACTAATCCGCTCATAAGAAAAAGCGACGCCCCCAAAGACGGTAAGGCCGAACTAAATCCTGCTGATCCTTTAACACACTTTCGCGAGGCGACATGGGAAGAGGCGCTCGATCAAGCAGCCAAAGGTCTAAAAACAATTTTAGAGCGGGATGGAAGCCACGCTTTAGCTGGTTTTGGCTCCGCCAAGGGCTCAAATGAGGAGGCTTTTCTAGTTCAAAAACTGGTTCGCCAAGGGTTCGGTACAAACAACGTTGATCATTGCACCCGTCTATGCCACGCCTCCTCCGTAGCCGCGCTTATGGAAGGAATAAACTCCGGAGCAGTCACTGCTCCTTTCACTGCTGCCCGTGATGCTGATTGCATAATTGCCATTGGTTGCCGTCCCACTGAAAACCACCCTGTCGCTGCAACCTATATAAAACAAGCTGCGAAGCGTGGAGCAGAGCTAATTGTTATAGATCCTCGGACCCAGGGCATCAGTCGCCACGCCAGTCATATGCTCCAATTTAAAGCGGGTTCGGACGTTGCCCTCATCAGTGCCATGATCTACACCATCATAGACGAAGGTCTCATCGATCTACAGTATGTACAAGCGATGACCGACGGATTTGATGAAATAAAAAAGAATATTCAAGACTTTTCACCTGAAGACATGGCTAAAGTCTGTGGAATTGATGCAAAAAAAATCCGTGAGGTAGCACGAATTTATGCTAATGCTGAACGTTCTTTGATCTTCTGGGGTATGGGCGTTTCACAGCATGTACATGGCACAGATAATGTACGCCGGCTTATTACACTTGCCATGATCACTGGCCAAGTCGGCCGGCCTGGGACCGGTCTTCATCCACTGCGCGGACAGAACAATGTTCAAGGCGCCTCCGATGCAGGGTTAATTCCTATGGTATTCCCTGATTATAAATCAGTGGAAACACCTGAAATTCGCGGTATTTATGAAAAAGCATGGAACCGGCCATTAGACAATAAACGTGGTCTTACGGTAGTAGAAATTATGGATGCTGTTCACGCTGATCGTATCAAAGGTATTTATATCATGGGTGAAAATCCTGCAATGTCAGATCCAGATGTGCAGCATGCTCGTGATGGCCTAGCAAAATTAGAGCACCTTGTTGTTCAAGATATTTTTATGACAGAAACAGCCTTCCATGCTGATGTAATTCTTCCAGCGTCTGCATTTCCTGAAAAATGGGGCACGTTCACTAATACGAATCGCCAAGTACAGCTGGCTCGGCCAGCAATTAGCTCCCCTGGCGAAGCACGGCAAGATTGGTGGATTATCCAAGAGATAGCTAATCGGCTTGGTTTAAATTGGAACTATTCGCACCCAAGGGACATTTTCGCCGAAATGAAAATGACCATGCATTCTCTCGATAATATTAGTTGGGAACGCCTAGAACGGGAGGGTGCCGTTACATATCCTTGTCCAGCTGAGGACCATCCAGGCGAAGATATTATTTTTGCTGAGGGCTTTCCAACGGAAAACGGCCGAGCAAGGCTAATTCCTACAGACCTTGTACCACCTGCCGAAATACCCGACGATCAATATCCACTAATTCTAACCACGGGTCGAATGCTTGAACATTGGCATACGGGAGCCATGACCAGGCGTGCTGAAATGCTCAATCAGCTTGAACCGGAACCCGTAGCCAGTATGCATCCACGCCAACTCTCTAAGTTTGGATTATCGGCCGGTGATCCTATAAAGCTAACAACGCGAAGGGGGTCAATTGAGACACGAACTCGCGCTGACCGTGATGTTCCAGAGGGTATGGTTTTCATTCCGTTCTGTTTCGTCGAAGCAGCAGCAAACATTCTAACAAACCCGCAACTCGACCCTTATGGTAAGATCCCTGAGTTCAAGTTTTGCGCTGTCAAAATTGATAAGGTAGAGGAACTAGCTGCCGTAGAGGAACTAGCTGCCGCAGAGTAACTAGAGTTATTCTTTTTACCCAATTTACAGCCTAGTCGAAGCGGTCGAAAATTTCTGTGCAGACGAAAGTTTCATTTCCGTCATAACTACGCCGGCAACCATAGCAATAATGATGGCCGCGATGGTCCCCATCCACATTGATCTCCATCGGTCGCCCATCATATATCTCCTATTCCGAATGTTTTATTATTCTGGGGCTCGGTTAGAAACAGGTCCCTCGTCCATAGACTCCATCTCTTGTACCCAAAGGTTATGGTGCTCTCTCGCCCAATTAATATCTACTTGGCCCGTACCAACAGCATCAAATGCTCCCTCCATTCCCACGGAGCCTATATAAATGTGCGCAATTATGATAGCTATCATTACAAGCGCCATAATACCGTGCCACATTAACGCATATTGCGTTTCCTGTATTGATGAGAGTTCAGTCGGGAAATTGAACCCGAAAACGTTTATTATTTTAAATGTGCCGGCAAACATCTCAATTTCAAATGGGAAAAGCAAAGCAAGCCCCGAACCAGACAACGAAGCGCCACCCACGATTACGACCCAAAATATGATTTTTTGGCCTGCGTTAAAGCGCCTCGCCGGCGGATGTACTCCTTTACTGAACATTCCACCACCCGCCATAAGCCAACGGATATCTGCCATGTTCGGGATGTTGTGACGCACCCATGAAAAAAACATCATAATAATGCCTAGGATAAATGCCCAGGCAATCCAGTCATGAGCGAATTTTCCAAACATTGTTAACGAAGCAAACGCCTCTTTTCCAATAAGAGTCGGGATAACATATTTACCGTATAACATATTCAGGCCAGTCAAAGCCAATATCACAAAACTCGAAGCAGTTAACCAATGTACAAACCGCTCAAACGAATTAAAACGTTCAATAGTTTTTCCACTAAGGCCAGACTCTACCTCAATCCGTCCACGCCCAACATAAAACAACCCTAGTAGAATTAAAGAGCCAATAAGAAGCCAGCCTCCAAATTGTGACATAGGACCCTGACGAAATGCGCGTAATTCATCGCCGTCAGACTGCACTAATTGTCCTGCTTTTCGATCGGGGATTGATACAGTACCGGTAACACCTTTCCGTATAGCTCGCCAAAATTGAGTATCGCTAATATTCCCCGACCAATTACATGGCACACTACCAGCGCTTTGAGCTTGAGCCGGTGCCAGTCCCAAACCCGGGATACCCGTTTGAACAAAGCCTATCGAAAAAAATAAGAACGCCGCCACTAAGGTTAGACGTACCAACGATCGCATAATCTTTGCAGCCATGATTACAGTCCTTCTATAGATATTGCGCTGCTGTTACTTAATTATTCAAGGTCCTGCTGGCTTAGTCGCCCCAGCCTGCATATTCACCCGATAGCGCAAATTACGTCGCTGCGTTGAGGTCAACGCCTGGTCTGGTGTTCCCTTATAAACGCCAGGTTCATACTTAGTAATGCGACCCTGCTCTTCACTTCGACAGCCTGCGACTATAATTGCGAGAAAGCAGAACAGCCCGACAGATGAAAAGAGTTTACCCCACTTCATTGCAAAATGTCCTTCTGTCCGTTTCTTCATTCCAATTGCCATTTTAGGCTATGCCGAAACCTAAAAAGAGACAAGGATGGCGGCACGCTACATACCCACCATCCTCGAATCCGTTTAAAAAGACTAGGAACCCGCCTTCAATTGATAAGCGGTCCCCCAGCCCCATGCTCCTGTGCCAAAGCCGCGAGCAACAACACGTTCTCGATAGATATTTGAGACCATATCGCCATCACCGCCTAAGAGAGCTTTAGTCGAACACATTTCCGCGCAAATTGGCAACTTGCCTTCTGCCAAACGGTTACGCCCGTATTTGGCGTTCTCGGCAGCAGACATATCTTCTTCTGGTCCGCCTGCACAGAAAGTGCATTTATCCATTTTTCCACGCGAGCCGTAGTTACCGGCTTGTGGATACTGTGGCGCACCAAAAGGACAAGCAAAGAAGCAATAGCCACAGCCGATACACAGATCTTTCGAGTGCAGGACTACACCTTCTTCAGTCGTATATATGCAATCTACCGGGCAGACAGCAATACAGGGCGCATCAGAACAATGCATACATGCCACTGAGATAGATCGTTCACCAGGTTTGCCATCATTAATGGTCACCACCCTGCGACGATTGATCCCCCAAGGCACTTCGTGCTCATTTTTGCACGCCGTGACACAGGCGTTGCATTCAATACAACGTTCGGCGTCACACAAGAACTTCATTCTAGCCATAATTGGGCCTCCTTAAGTTTAAGCCGCCGAGATACGGCAGAGTGTTGTTTTGGTTTCCTGCATCTGTGTGACAGAGTCATAGCCGTAAGTTCCGCACATATTGGATGCTTCACCCAATACATAGGGGTCCGCACCCTCCGGGTACTTGTCACGCAGGCTCTTACCTTGCCAATGGCCGCCAAAGTGGAAAGGCATGAATACCGTCCCCTCTCCGACGCGCTCTGTCACTAAAGCTTTGACTAGAACTTTCCCACCTTCTGGAGAGTGGACCCACATGTCCGCACCGTCCTTGATGCCCGCATTGTTGGCGTCAACAGGATGAACCTCACAGAACATATCCTGTTGCAACTCAGCTAACCATTTCACTGATCGGCTTTCATCTCCACCGCCTTCATATTCTACCAAGCGCCCTGAAGTAAGAATTGTTGGGAACTTCTTGGAGAAGTCTTTCTTTTGGATCGACTCATAGAGAGTAGGAAGACGATAAGCCTTCTTATCTTTATAAGTTGCATACTTAGGCAGAAGATCACGCCTAGGCGTATACAGCGGCTCACGGTGTAACGGAACCGGGTCTGGGAAAGTCCAGACGACCGTCCGAGCTTTTGCGTTCCCAAATGGCGCGCAACCATGCTTAATAGCCACCCGCTGGATACCGCCGGAAAGATCAGTTTTCCAGTTAGTCTTGTCACCTGCGACCTTTTCAATAGCCGCACGTTCTCCAGCGGTTAGATCTTTATCCCAACCGAGCTTCTTCAACATGGCCATGGTAAACTCCGGATGACCGTCTTTAAGCTCATTACCCACCGGATAAGAACCCTCAGCCAACAAGTTCTCACCTTTCCGTTCAACGCCAAAGCGAGCACGGAAGTTAAGGCCACCTTCGGCTACCGGCTTTGAAGGATCATAAAGAACAGGTGTTCCTGGGTGACCCATTTCTGCAGTACCCCAACAAGGCCACGGCAAGCCGTAATAATCGCCACTCACTGGCCCACCCCTAGCTTGCAGGGTTGTTTTGTCAAAAGTCGCCTGATTAGCCATATGAGCGCGTAGACGCTCCGGCGATTGGCCGGTGTAACCAATCGTCCACATACCACGGTTGAACTCGCGGGTAGTGTCCTCAATCGACGGCTCATCACCATTGACCTTGATATTTTTGAACATTTCCTTGGCAAATCCGAGCTTCTTGGCAAACTTGTAAATTATGGTTTGGTCAGGAAGCGACTCGTAAATTGGATCGGTCACCTTCTCACGCCACTGCAAGGAACGGTTAGATGCCGTTACGGAACCATAGGTTTCGAATTGTGTCGCCGCCGGTAGCACATAAACGCCATCCTTGCGGTCCGGAATTACAGCCGCAAAGGTTGGAACCGGATCAATAATCACCATTAGATCAAGTTTTTCCATAGCGGTTTTCATTTCTGGCAGGCGGGTCTGCGAATTGACCGCATGGCCCCAAAGCACCATCGCCCGAATGTTATCCGGCTGATCAATATTCTTCTTGTTTTCAAGAATTCCATCGATCCAGCGACTAACTGGGATACCCTTGGACTGCATTAATTTTTCAGAGGCAAAGCGCCCTTTAATGTAATCGTAGCTAACATCCCATACACGTGCCCAGTGCTTCCATGACCCCTTCTTAAGGCCGTAGTATCCGGGCAAGGAGTGCGATAGGATACAGAAATCCGTTGCACCTTGGACATTGTCATGGCCACGAAAGATATTCGCGCCACCACCTTGCGTTCCAATGTTCCCCAATGCAAGCATAAGGACACAATAAGCACGAGTATTGTTGTTACCGTTGGTATGCTGCGTAGCTCCCATGCACCAAACGATAGTGCCCGGCCGGTTGTTGGCCAAAGTGCGCGCTACCCGTTTGAGTTGCGCACCTGGTACACCAGTCACACGCTCAGTTTCGTCTGGGGTCCATTTCTTAACCTCGGTACGGATTTGGTCCATACCCCAAACGCGCTGTTTGATGTATTGCTTATCTTCCCAGCCATTTTCAAAGATGTGGTAGAGAATACCCCAGATCAACGCAACATCAGTACCTGGACGAAACCGCACATACTCATCAGCATGGGCTGCGGTACGCGTAAAGCGCGGATCACAGACAATCAAAGCTGAGTTGTTTTGCTCTTTTGCCTTAAGAATATGTTGCACCGCGACAGGGTGGGCTTCCGAAGGGTTGGAACCGATGAGGAACATGGCACGCGAATTATGCATGTCATTGTAGCTGTTCGTCATAGCGCCGTAGCCCCAAGTGTTAGCAACACCAGCAACCGTAGTCGAGTGGCAAATACGGGCCTGGTGGTCACCATTATTGGACCCCCAGAATGCATAGAATTTACGGAACAGATAAGACTGTTCGTTGTTAAACTTAGCAGATCCAAGCCAGTACACCGAATCGGGACCCGAACTCTTGCGGATGGCAAGCATCTTATCACCGATCTCGTTGACAGCCTGATCCCAGCTAAGTTTCTTCCATTTGCCGCCTTCCAACTTCATCGGATAGCGCAAACGCCTCTCATTATGAGCGTGTTCTCGAACACTCGCACCTTTAGCGCAGTGGGCTCCGAGATTGAAGGGGCTATCGAAGCCAGGCTCTTGCCCGACCCATACACCATTGGCTACTTCACCAATAACTGTACAGCCGACCGAGCAATGAGTACAAACCGACTTGACCTGCTTCATGGACTTACTCGCAGCTTGCGCTTTTGCCGTCTTGGCAACACCTAGTGGCGCAGCTGCCGCGAGTGCGGCCCCACCAGCGGTAACCCCTGAACGTTTCAGGAAGGTCCGGCG
>PBLS01000022.1 GCA_002721825.1 Magnetovibrio sp. | reverse complement strand
TTCTTTTCTCGATAGCAGGGTATTACTGCAGCTACCAAGCTACCTTTACTATTGGCAATTTTTTTTTCATTTAGGTGTGTGTCAGATTTTGACATAAGGGCCTCGGGTAATGATACTTTAGATTACGGTTGTGTTAAGGTTGATTCAAGCTAGGTTTGAAAATGTCACGGATACTAGAAACCTATACAATCGCGCGCTAAAATAAAAAGTGAATTAATTGGTTGTGTGCACGGGAAAAACATGATGTCAGCACCGGATTTTTATAGGATTCAGGGAATAGGCTTATTGCAGGAGCTGTCAGAAAGTGAGTTAAGGGTGCTTTCAAAGGATTGTGCTTGGAAACGATATGCTGCCAACGAACAAATTATCGACCGTCAAAGTGATACGAATGATGTCTTTTTTATTATTGAGGGAAGAGTACGGGTCGTCAATTATTCCCTATCAGGACGAGTGATCACATTAGATGATATTGAGGCAGGGGGACATTTTGGAGAGTTAGCCGCAATTGATGAAAAGCCGCGGTCGGCTAGCGTGATGGCGTTAATGCCATGTTCTTTAGCGGTAATTTCAAAAAATATCTTTATCGAACTTGTTAAAAGTCATTCGCATGTTGCGCTAACAGTAATGCGGGATTTATCTTCGGTGATTAGAAAAGCTACTGAACGCATCATGGACTTAAGTACATTGGCGGCTAATAACCGTGTTCAAGCTGATCTATTACAATTAGCTGCCACCAATATGACTGATAAGGGCTATGCAATTATATCCCCTATACCGGTACATGGTGATGTTGCGAGTAGAGTCAGCACTACTCGGGAAACAGTTGCGAGAGTTATGGGCGAATTGGCTCGTCAAGGATTGGTTGAGCGCCAAAGAGACAAGTTGGTGGTGAAAGATGTTGCACTGCTGCGTGAAATGGTTGAGGTGGTTCGCGGTGAATAAGTTACGTAATTTTTGCGGGCTATAATTTTCTTGTAATTAGTTGGAGTGAACAGCGACAAACCATCATAATTGATAGTGGAACGGGTGAAGCATAACTGTCATTATGATGGTAATGAATTTTTGATTGCTTCTGCACCTTGCGGTGTAAGGTTTAGAATACGCTGTTCATATATGGGTCATTAATGCCAAAAACCATATTTCTAGTTGAAGATGATAAACTAAATATGAAGCTTTTTAATGATCTACTTCAAGTTAATGGATACAATACAGTACAGTCTATAGATGGTCGCGACTTTCTAAATATGGTAAGGGATAATAAACCCGATTTGATCTTAATGGACATTAAGTTGCGCGAAATATCTGGCCTCGACTTGATAAAAATGCTCAAAAAGGAGGCTGCGCTTAACGCAATTCCCGTAGTTGCGGTAACAGCATTTACTCAGAAGCAAGATAAAATAAAAATTCAAGAGAGTGGTTGCGATGCGTATATTGATAAACCAGTTTCTGTACAGAAACTCCTTGATACTGTGTCAGAATTTCTAGGCTGAATACGAGGCGAATCTACTGGATTAGAACAGGCTATAAAACTCAGACTTAATGACTTTCCATATAAGAAAATTATTTTATCTTGGTTTCCTTAAATAACACATGTTTACGTAAAACTGGGTCGTATTTATGGAACTCGAGCTTTTCCGTCTGATTACGTGGGTTTTTCTTTGTTACGTAATAGTATCCGGTGCTTGCTGTACTTTCGAGTTTGATTTGAATCGATGCTGGTTTTGCCATCTTCGTACTCAAATTTCCTAGAATTAACTACCGCGAGCGAAAAATACTAATTCTCAGTGTGAAGTCAAGTAACTGATCAATTTCCAGCTGCCGAGATTGATTCGGATAAATTAATGGCACGTTGAAAAAGTGCTTCGTTCTGAATTAGATGTTTAGCAATACGGATGTCGCTACGTGCCTTCCTTTGCCTGGAGGGACAGATTTTGTGCAAAGCTTTGCGAAGGTTGCTTTGTTGGATGGTCTCAGTGTGCGGGGATGTGAGGGTATTTCGAGTTTCTATATATTCATTCAAGACTTGTTCTATAATGGCTATAAAATCGCTGTTAATTTCAATTGTGCAAATGGTTGGTCGGACCCCCAGACCATGAAGTGTGTAACCAGACGGTGTAATAAATCGTGACCAAGTCAGGGTTATTTCGCCTTCATTTGGCAAACGAATTACAGTTTGGACGGAGCCTTTCCCGAAAGACGATGTCCCGATAATAACGGCTCGCTTATGGTCTTGTAAGGCAGCAGCAACAATTTCAGACGCGGAGGCCGACTTCCCATCTATGATAACCACGACGGGAGCTCCGTTTGCAAGATCACGGCCTCCAGCGACATATTGGTGTAGGCTATCGGGATGGCGACCGCGCGTGGTCAAGATTTGCCCACGGGTTAAAAATAGATCGGCTAATTTTATTGATTGTTTAAGCAAACCACCACGATTTCCTCTGAGGTCAATTATAATTCCTCGAAGCGAGCCAGTTGATTTTTTTTTGCCTGCCTCGATCTGTTTACGTACTGCATTTACCGTCCCTTGATTAAAATTCGAAATGCGAAGGTAAAGTATCTTATCTTCGAGCTTTTCCGTTACACTTGGTGGTACGATGTGTGCTCGTAGCAATGTTTCATCAAAAGATCGTTTTTCGCGTGGCCGGAAAATAGTAAGAGTTATCTTGGAGCCAATCAGACCTCTAAGTTGAGAGAGCAGGTCAGTACTTTTTTTACCCACTAGTTTGGTGTTGATATGAGTAATCTGATCCCCAGTTTTTAAGCGACTTGTTGCCGCGGGTGTACCGGGTATGATGCTAGCGATTATAACTTTTCCTGATTTAATTGAAAAGCGGATGCCAATTCCGCCAAATCCATCGCGCCTTGCACGATTACGGCGGGCCTCATTCGCACCTGCGTAGCGAGAAAACGAATCCAACTCTGACAAGGCACTGTCAAAAATGGCCTCGAATATTTTTTCAAGGTTTGCATTCTGTATTTTGCGAGAATGAATACGTGCGGTATTTACAAGATCTACGGTGAATCGTGCCCAGCTAAATGCCGTAGCAGAGCGCGGATATGGTAAGACGGCAATTTCATTACCAGAAAATTTGAGACGCACTAATTTTCCGTCTTTTAAAGATAATAAGGCAGGATCTAATACGGTCAATCCTTTGATACCCTCTAATGCAATTCTCTCGATATTTACCGGTTCAACGTATTTTTCGGTTATCCCTCCGTAGGCCGCAGCAATGACATTTACTGCTTCTAAAGGATATTGTTTAGTCGAATGAGAGAGGGGTGGGAGCGGGGCCTCGCAGGCTGTCGTCCATACGCATGAAGCCAGGACTAATGGCAGGATGTAATTACGAAAAGTCAATCTCATCTACCCATCTATCCGTTAACACAGTTATTAACATGAGAAGAAAAAAGTAAACACACGATTTAGGAAGACAAGGCGACATTTTTGAAGGCTTATCTTTTCTTATTGGCGCGTTTGCGAGTTTGGTTAGGTTTATATGTGGAGCCTACACCTGCATCAAGAATATTAAATATCATGCTGCCAGTTAATGGAACAACTTCGGTTAAAAGAACATCAACACGTTGGCCTAAATGGAACTCGAGGCCAGTTCTCCGGCCTTGCAAGGTGTGGAGAATAGCATCGTGTTCAAAGTAGTCATGAGGAAGATTTCGCATTGGCACGAATCCATTAGCCCCGGTGGTATCCAAGTTTATAAATATTCCAGCGCGGGTGACACCACTTATTTTAGCTGCGAAAGTTTTACCAACGTGGTGTGTCATATGTTGTGCGGTATAGCGGTCGATTGATTCACGCTCAGCGACGGATGCACGGCGTTCCGTTTCTGAAATATGTTTTGCAACATTTGTAAGATTTGCTGGGTTGTACGTAGTTTTTCTCGTTCCGAGATGCAGGGAGTCAATTAAAAGTCGATGTACTAGTAAATCTGAATAGCGACGGATCGGCGAAGTAAAGTGACAATACTTATTTAAGCTAAGGCCGAAATGGCCAATATTTTTCGGGCAGTATTGAGCTTGGGCCTGTGTACGTAGGATAGCTTCGGTAATTACGTCTCGGTGTGGCGATTTGCGAACTTGGGTAAGAATTTGGTTGAACTGGATAGGCTTAATAACTTGGCCCTTTGAAAATCTGACATTAAAAGAGGCAAGAAACTCTATAAAAGTGTCTATCTTCTCAGCTGCAGGTTGATCGTGTATGCGATAAATGCAGGGCAATTTATGCTTTTCCAGCGTTTCGGCAGCGGCAACGTTAGCTGTAATCATAAGTTCTTCAATAAGTTTGTGGCTGTCGAACTGCTGATTTTTCTCTATGTGTTTTACATGGCCATCCTGGTTTAAGATAATTTTGTATTCGGAAAGATTAAGCTCTAACGCGTGTCGTTTAGACCGAGCTTTCGCTAGGCAGTGATATACGTGGTACAAAGGTTTAATAACATTATTTAACAATGGTTGAGTTGCTGGATCGAGATTTCCATCGTATGCAGACTGCACTTGGTTGTAGGTTAAACGAGCAGCAGAGCGTATTATGCTACGAGTGAATTTATGACTCCTAAGAGTTCCGTTCGCATTAATCCATAAGTGAGCGGCGATACATAGTCTTTCCTGGTTTGGTTTTAATGAGCACAAGTCGTTTGAAAGAGCTTCAGGCAGCATCGGTATAACTTGGTCTGGAAAGTATACAGAATTACCGCGTGTTTGTGCTTCTTTATCGATTGCGGAGTCAATTGGTACGTAAGATGCCACATCTGCTATAGCTACAATACAATGCCAACCTCCGGCATGTTTAGGGTCTGGTTCTGCCCAGACGGCATCGTCGAAATCACGAGCATCAGCCCCATCGATAGTTATTAGGGGAATGTGTCGTAGATCTTCCCGCCCATTAACGTCTGTAGGGCTAGCTCTCTTCAGCTCCCTTTCTACTTCAGGTGGGAATATATGCGGTATATTATGCTGATGTATAGCTATTATGCTAAAGTTGTATCCATCTCCCATACTGTTTAAAGTCTCAATAACACGCGCATAGCGCAGGCCCCGGTATTTTCCGGGTAAGATTTCTGCTCGTACCAGCATCCCTGATTGTGCTTCCATAGTATTATTAGCTTCTACAATAAACTCATATCGGTCACGTCGGTCAGTTGATTTAATGCGTAAGCCATTATTTCCTTCTGTAAGTATCCCAAGAAAATGGACAGGACTTTCCGAAATTCGGCGAATGGTTTTGGCTTGGTAGCCATCCTTCTTTTTGGTTACTCTTACGAGGATGCGATCACCCTTGCCGAGCTTGGGTTTCTGCCGATAATTTGGAAGTATTACGATCGGAGGAGGGGGGGCCTCGTTATCCCAATTAACAGGGATAGCATTTAAAAAACCATTATTATCCTTACCCGATATTTCTACAATGACGACTTGTGGCAGTCTGCTTTCATTTCCGAAACGTTTCCCGCGACTTTTTCTGAGTGAGCCATCTAGCAACAGCTCACGTAATATTTTCTTCAAGGTTCGTTTTTGCTCCGTATTTAAACCAAAAGCACGGGCAATCTCACGCTTACCTACATCATGTGGGCTCTCTTGAATGAAGTCCAAGATACTTTCGCGGGTTGGAAACGGTGAAGGAGTTTTTGGCACGATTATACGGTAGTTAAATCACTATGGTGAGGCCTTTTTCTTTACGCTTTTTTTTCGAGCCTTAGGTTTAGCTTTGTTATTCTTAGCGTCAAGCAAGCTGATTGCTTGTTCAAGCGTTATAGAATCTTTGTCTAGGTCTTTCGGCAGCGTAGCCATCAGTTTTCCATGTTTAACATACGGTCCCCACCTTCCAGTTCGTTGTGTTACTGGCTTGCCATCTTTTGGATGATTCCCGAGTTCTTTAGGAGGGTCCTTTCTGGGGGCGTTGGCGAATAGGTGTACTGCGCGATTGAGTCCTATCGTTAGCACATCGTCATCACCTTTAAGTGAAACGTAGGTCGCTCCCATTTTAATATAGGGACCAAAGCGGCCAATGGCCGCAGTTACTGTGTCTCCTGTCTCGGGATGCTCGCCAACTTCTCGCGGTAGATCCAACAATCCAAGGGCTTTATTGAGATCCACATCAGACGGTGGTAATGACCGTGGGATAGAAGATCGCTTTGGTTTAGTTTTTTTCTTGCCTTCGCCTTCGGGTTCCCCCAACTGCACGTACCAACCGTAGGGCCCTTGCCGCAAGGTTACGATAAGGCCGCTTATTGGGTCGTAACCCAATTCTCGCGGGCTTCCTCCATCGCCCGTAGAATCAGTTTTTTCGTCATTTACGGCTAGTGGCCGTGTGTAACGGCACTCAGGGTATCTGACACAACCAATAAAGGCCCCAAATTTACCTAATTTAAGATTTAAGCGGCCATCATTGCAACTAGGGCAATTACGTGGGTCTTTCCCATCTCCTAAATCGCGGAAGAAATGTGGGCCCAGCAACTCGTCCAGGCGGTCAAGAACGGCGGAGACGCGTAGTTCTTTAATTTCATCGACAGCAGTGGAAAATGCGCTCCAAAATTCCTGTAACACTGTTTTCCAATCCAGTCGACCTCCAGAAATATCATCGAGTTTATTCTCCAACTCAGCCGTGAAATCATAGGCTACGTAACGGCTGAAGAAACTCTCTAAAAAAGCCGTTACAACACGACCTCGGTCTTCGGGAAAAAAACGACGCTTATCAAGAATGACATAATTACGTTCTTGCAGAACAGAAATAATACTCGCATAAGTTGAGGGTCGGCCAATCCCATACTCTTCTAAAGTTTTCACTAGGCTTGCTTCTGAATAGCGCGGAGGAGGTTGAGTAAAGTGCTGACCGGGGACCACATCAACGCGGGTAATATGCTCTCCTTCTTTAAGTGGAGGCAGTATGCGATCTTCAGTCCGTGCGTCTATGCCATCCTTCCCTGTACGTTCATCTTCCCCTTCGTGGTAAAGTTTTAAGAATCCATCAAAAGCAATGATTGATCCTGTAGCACGCAATTGTACAGAAGCATCCCCAGAGTTTAGATCTACGGCCACCTGGTCCAGAATGGCTGATGCCATTTGGCTCGTTAGTGTTCGTTGCCAAATTAGCCGATAGAGAGCCAATTGGTCATCCTCTAGTAAGCCCTTTAAGCTTTCTGGTCGATTAAATAGGTCAGTAGGACGAATTGCTTCATGAGCTTCTTGCGCATTTTTAGCTTTCGATTTGTACACTCTAGCCTGCTTGGGTAAATAACGAGTACCATAATCTTGATTAATCAAAGAGCGACAGGAACTAATAGCCTCACTAGCCATTTGCACTCCATCAGTTCGCATATAAGTGATCAACCCAATAGTTTCTCCTTGGATGTTGATGCCTTCATACAATCGTTGAGCAACCTGCATCGTACGGCGCGCGGAAAAACGAAGTTTACGTGAAGCTTCTTGTTGAAGGGTTGACGTTGTGAATGGAGGTGAGGGGTTTCGCGTGACTTTCTTCCGCTCCACCGAGGCTACAAGGAATTCCCGTGCTTTTATATCATCCACAGCACGCAGCGCAGTTTCTCTGTCAGGTATATCAAATTTATCAAGTTTTGATCCTTGGAAATATGTCAAGTGCGCTTTAAATTCCTGTCTATTTGGAGCGGCAAAGGTTGCGGTTACTGTCCAGTATTCACGAGGAGTGAAATTTTCAATCTCAGTTTCTCGACTGCATATCAAGCGTAGCGCAACAGATTGCACGCGTCCCGCAGATCGGCTGCCAGGCAATTTACGCCAAAGCACTGGTGAAAGAGTGAAGCCAACAAGATAGTCGAGAGCACGACGGGCCAGATAGGCCTCGATTAATTCGCTGTCTAGATCACGGGGATGGTTGAAGGCTTCGATAATTGCATCTTTAGTAATTTCATTGAAGACAACACGTTTAACATCGACACCTTCGAGCTTTCGGTCTTTTTTTAGCAACTCACGTACATGCCAGGAGATTGCTTCTCCTTCTCGATCAGGATCCGTGGCAAGATATAATTTTTTTGCGCCTTTTAGGGCTTGAGCAATTTCTCTAACGTGCTTTTTTGACTTTTCATCGATCTCCCATGCCATGTGGAAATCTTCACTGGGTCTCACTGACCCGTCCTTACTTGGCAGGTCGCGTACATGTCCATAGCTAGCTAGTACAGTGTAGTCGCTGCCTAGGTATTTATTGATGGTTTTCGCTTTTGCTGGCGATTCGACGATAACTACGTTGCTCATGTACTCCTCAGAATTCCAAGATTGCGATTGGTAAATCAGTTCACGGCTACCTGAGGGCTGGGACACATGGCTTTTTATTACGCTATTGTCAACATGTCGATGCCAATACTTTTGATTATTTTTTTTAGAGATAGCCGCTGAAGGGGATATAGCTGAAGCATATAAACGTTGTACATATTTCTTTATACCTAAAATGCATACATAAGCATCAACGTCCAGAATTAAAGTAACTACGCTTATTACTTGCCATTTGCACTGGTTGCGTGAGGTACTGCTAAGCGGGTATGTTAGCGTCAAGTATGGCACATATAGAGTCGAGCTGCTTAAAAGCACCAGCGCAATTGGCAAAAAACAATCCGTCTCTCAATATTAAACGGAAATTTATCATAAAGGATAGGCCGTGCTTCATAGGTGTAAAAAAGGAAACGATGATCTCCTGCGTTGGGTAAACGTTTTCATCCTTCATAAAAAGCTAGGTGGTGATTTAAATAAAATTTCCCAAAAATGGCTTGGACAAGATTTACCGCCTTTACCATCTCTGTAAACCGACTTTATCACCTTAAATGGGGGCTCGTTTTTGCGAGCTCCCATTATTGTTAGGAAAATAACTAGGCAACGGCACTCGGTCGCATCGATACCTTGTCGTACCAGCATTGAAGGGCGGTTTGATTTTCCCCGATACGTTGTTTTATGATTCTAGCAAAATCTATTGCAACTAGTGCTGTTATATCGGCAATAGAGAAATTACTGCCCGCAATGTAAGCGCTTTCGTTCAAACGTTCATTAAGCATGTTATAAAAAAAAGCCATCCGTATATTTGCACGTTCTGCTAATGCTGGGATTTGTACAAAGTCAATAGGGCCTGCCATTGCTCGCCCAGCAAAGAATTCGACCGAGTTACGCACTGCATCCGATATTGGCATCAATCCCTCAAGCTCCACACGCCGGTGCCACATCTCCACAGTTGCTTTATCTAAAGGATTGTTACCGAATAACGTGGGGTCAGGTTGGGTTTCTTCAAAGTAACGGCAAATGGCAATACTTTCAGTAATAATATTACCATCATCAAGTTCTAGCATAGGAACAGACATGCGGGAATTAATGGTCTTGTAATTTGTTTCCATTTGCTGCTTGGACCCAAGGTCTATTTCAGCTTTTTCAATTTCAATACCCTTTTCAGCCAGAAAAATCCTCACTCGCCTTGGATTAGGTGCGCGATGGTAATCGTATAGTTTCATAAGTCTTTCCTATGCACGAGATAACATATCTTTGATATAGCACTTATCAATTGCGGCCGATTTTACTTTCCTCTCCTTTTATAAGACGGGTGATATTGTCTTTGTGTCGCGCTATTGCAAGGATAGCTAGTCCAATCGTTTGCCACATAATTTGTTCCAAATCCATTAAAAAATAAGCATAAATTGGGGCTGCGCTGAGAGCAATGAGCGCAGCTAGAGACGAATATCTAAACATGCAAGCAACTAGTAACCACGTTGCGCAAGCGCTAAGTCCAACAGGCCAAGCTGTATAAATTAATACTCCAAAACTTGTCGCCACACCCTTTCCGCCTTTGAACTTGAGCCAGATAGGGAAATTGTGTCCTAGAACGGCCATAAATCCTGCAATTAAGGCAGTATTGAAGTCCCAAAAATAACCCGCTAGCACAGCTGCCGCTACGCCTTTCCCTGAATCCCCGATCAAAGTCAGCATGGCCAAGGTTTTGTGGCCAGTCCGAAGCACATTTGTTGCTCCAATATTACCGGAGCCGGTCTCCCGGAGATCGTTTAAGCCCGCCAGGTGTGTCAATAGCAAACCGAATGACACTGACCCCAGAAGGTAACCAAAAAAAGCCCCGTAAACGATATATAGTTCAAGATTTAACAAAGTCACCTCTCATGAACGAATAGCGTACGGCCGTCAATCACGGTACGCTGAACTTGTCCTTGAACGGGGCGTCCATCAAAGGGTGAATTTTTTGATTTGGAATGAAGAGATTGTTCCGTCACTTTCCAACCAATTTCAGGATCGAAAATTATGAGGTCTGCGGGCTCATTAGGTAAGAGTTTTCCGCCTTTTAGGCCCATTAATTGAGCTGGCTTGTGAGTTACTAACCCAATTGCCTTCGAAAGTTCCATATGTTTATTGTGAACTAATTCAAGAGTTACAGAGAGTAACGTCTCAAGACCGGTACCTCCAAATGCTGCTTCCGAAAAGGGAAGGCGCTTAGATTCTTCGTCTTCAGGCGTATGGTCGGAGGCAATCGCATCTATTGTGCCGTCAAGCAATCCAGTTATTACTGCTTGACGGTCTATTTCGGCACGTAACGGTGGTGATAGTTTGGCGAAAGTTCGATAGTCGCCAACAGCAAGTTCATTCAGCGCGAAGTACGGTGGTGCAGTATCGCACGTGATCCTCAGCCCTGAAGCCTTCGCTTTTCGCACTGCCGAGATGGCCTCGGCGGTTGACAGATGCGCAAAATGTAAACGCCCCCCAGTCATTTCCGCAAGTCTAATATCACGCTCAACCATAATTACTTCAGCTAGAGGAGGAATGCCGGCTAGACCAAGGCGTGTAGCAGTCTCACCCGCATTCATCATGCCACCATTAGCAAGATCCGGTTCCTCAGCATGCTGAACAATAAGAAAGTCGAAGGTTGATGCATAATCTAGTGCACGGCGCATTACTTGCGCATCAGCTAGGGACTTCAATCCGTCAGTGAAGGCAACTGCCCCCGAATCAGCTAATAAGCCCATTTCGGCAAGTACTGAACCTTTTAAACCTTTGGTTATAGCACCGTAACAATATACCTTTGCGAGACCATGTAAACGGGCGCGGCGTGCGATGAATTCGAGCGTCGACATATCGTCAATAACTGGGTCGGTATTGGGTAAACAAACCATTGATGTAATGCCTCCTGACACTGCAGCCCGGCCCAGTGTTGCAAGTGTTTCTTTGTGCTCTTGGCCAGGTTCTCCTGATTGTACGCGTATGTCTACCAAGCCAGGCGCAAGACAAGCACCTTTACAATCGATGACTTTTGTACCTGTTGGAGGGCCCTCGTTAAATATTCGAGGTCCGACGTCGATGATTCGCTCTCCATCGGTGAGAACGGATCCCGGAGTATCAGTATTTGAAGACGGGTCGATTATACGAGCATTAATATATGCTGTGCGAACAGGGATATCATCTTTCACACTCATCTTAGGTATTTCTCAACATTGTTTGCCCCAGATTTTCTGTTAGCACTTCCAGGCAGGCCATACGCACGGCAACACCCATCTCTACCTGTTCTCGGATCACACTACGACCAAAATCATCAGCGACTTCCGCATCGATTTCTACGCCACGGTTCATTGGTCCAGGATGCATTATAAGTGCATCAGCTTTCGCATTAGCCAACTTGGTATAGTCAAGTCCGAAAAAGGTAAAGTATTCACGTATGGATGGGAAAAAACCACCTTGCATACGTTCCTGTTGAAGACGCAGCATCATTACAATGTCGCAATTTTCAAGACCGCTTGCCATATCGTGGAAAACTTCAACACCTAATCGCGCAATGTCGGTAGGGAGTAAGGTTGCTGGGGCAATTAGCCGTACTCGAGCGCCCATAGTTAATAAAAGGTGTATGTTAGAGCGTGCCACCCGTGAATGCGTAATGTCACCGCATATGGCAACTTCTAAACCTTGTAAAGTACCACGCCGACGGCGAATGGTAAGCGCATCAAGAAGTGCTTGTGTTGGATGTTCGTGACTTCCGTCACCGGCATTAATTACAGCACAGTTTACTTTTTCGGATAAAAGCTTCACTGCTCCCGAATGCGGATGTCGCACAATTAATACATCGGGGTGCATGGCATTTAGGGTCATAGCAGTATCAATCAGAGTTTCGCCTTTTTTTATAGAGCTAGTTGAGACTGACATATTTATAACATCACCGCCCAGGCGTTTGCCCGCCAGTTCAAAGGAAGTTCGTGTGCGTGTTGAATTTTCAAAAAATAAGTTGATTATAGTGCGTCCGCGCAAAAGAGTTTTTTTCTTATTGACTTGCCGGTTTTGATCTACATAGATTTCCGAACGGTCAAGCAAAACAGTAATTTGATCCGGAGAAAGGCCTTCAATGCCAAGTAAGTGACGATGAGGGAACGAAGTTAAATCCGAAGAGCCTTCTTGCATGGACGGCAATATAAGTGTGAGTGAGTTCCCAGGCAAGTCTCGAAGGTAAACTAATGAATATTAGCGTAAATTAAGGTAAGCATTGTGTGTATGAAAAAAATCAATTTAAACTGAATCGAGCTGTATTCCTGAAAGTGCGTCCAAGGCACCCTGCAAAATATATGCTGCGGCGACTTTATCAATAACTTCACTTTGGCGTTTACGCGTAATGTCTGCCTCTTCAATTAAAACTCGTTTTACTGCTGCAGTGGATAAACGCTCATCCCAGAATGCAATTAAAAATTCAAAAATGTTCAAAATATTTTTGGCAAATTGTCGGGTTGCCTGGCATCGGGGACCTTCTTGACCATTCATACTTATTGGAAGGCCGATAACTATCCCACCGATATCGCGCTCTTCGATAATTGATATTAGCTCTTTTAAGTCGGTTTTGAACTTTCCCCGTTTAATTGTGCGCAATGGACTAGCAATGATTAGGTTAGTATCAGAAATAGCCATGCCGATTGTCGTTGAACCGAGATCTATACCTAGTAGGCATTGACCAGGTTTTAGCTCGGTTTTGAGATCTTTTATTGAGACAATAGGCATAGGTGTATTTAGCGCGATTAAAGCAATGAGAAAAGAAAATGGATCCGTTGCGTTCGGTTCGATAATATGGTTCTCGAGAGGATAATCGAGTGAGACTTCATTTCCGCAAGTTTTTAAAAATTATTTTTACGTTGGTGCCCTGTTTCGTAATTCCATCGGATTATGCATATTCGGAGACATTAAGGGTAGATAATCATTTTGTCGCCGATCTAAAATTTCTTGGAATTTCAGTAAAACCTTATAGAGGTTCATATATTGTTTTGAAGGATGTCAACGTACGTGCCAAGCCGTTGACTAAGTCCCGGCGTTTGGGGCGTTTGAAATCGGGGATTCGAGTCGAAGCGACCGGGCGTGTAAAGGGGCCTTGGTTGTTAGTACGAACTAGTGGGGGTATGAAAGGATTTGTTTTTGAACCTATTTTGATGCCGGTAATAGATGGAACCTTAGCCAAGCCGATAAAAGGTGATATAGCGATCGATGATGGTAGATCTTGTGATTACACAATTGAATTTTTAGGGAAAACCCAGGCTAAGGGTCTCAGTTTTGAGTTTGCGGATTTTGAAATTAGTTGGCGGTGTAAGAAGGGTGGCAAAATTATCGAATTTAATACACCTATGTTTTTATCTGAAGGCCCTCATCAGGGTACCCGTAAACCGGTCCATCAAATTACAATTGACATAATGGAGCATGAAAGTGGGCTTGAAGAAGTTTTTTCAACCCATTTGCTTTGGGATCGGGAAAAAGGTGATGTGCAGTTCGATTCTGTAAATATTAAAAAATATATATTCACTCGAAAGTTAGAATCCCGTGCTGCCGATAGTATTGCGACTGCTTTTAATAGTGCGGTTTATTTGTCGGCATCTTCTTGGGCAAGTGGAGTTTGGTCTGCCTTAGGCAAGAAAAGCAAAAAACGCTAGATATAGAACAAAGGGCTGGGCAAATTTGTGCTTTTCCGGCCGCTATCCAAATAAAGGGGGATGTTTAATGAGTGCCTACGTTATGGACAGTCAATTGTTCGGTGATCAATTTAGCACTGCGGAAATGCGAGAAATATTTTCGGATCGCATGACTGTGCAAAAGTGGCTAGACGTGGAAGCCGCTCTTTCCCGTGCTGAAGCTGAAGCTGGTATAATACCGGTTGAAGCAGCTGATGAAATTTTGCGTGTTGCTGATGCGGACCTCTATGATCTTACTGCGATGAAGGATGAGATGGATCGTACATCTCATCCTATTATTCCTTTGGTTCGTGCTATGGATGAGAAATGCAGAGGTAGCCATGGCGGATACGTACACTGGGGAGCTACCACACAAGACATTATGGATACAGGACAAATTCTCCAAATCAAGGAAGCTTGGTCGGTAATTAGGTGTGATGTAGAAAAGCTAGTTGATGTTTTAACCGTGCTTGCAGAGTCTCATAAGACGACAATTATGGCCGGTCGCACGCATGGTCAGCAAGCCCAACCCATTACATTTGGTTACAAGGTGGCGGTCTGGCTTGATGAACTAAGAAGACACCAAGATCGTATGAGTAGTGCAAGTGAACGACTTTTCGTTGGTCAATTTTCTGGGGCTGTAGGGTCGATGGCAGCACTAGGCGTCTCAGGCCTCGTGATACAAGGTCGTATGATGGAGCTATTAGAACTTAAGCAACCGACCATTTGTTGGCATGTGGCTCGGGATACCATGGCAGAGGCTGCTGCCGTCTTGGCAATGTTGACCGGCAGCATTGGCAAGATAGCGCATGAAATTTTTATGCTTCAAAAAAGTGAGATTGCGGAATTAGAAGAACCCATGCCAGCTGGAAAGGTTGGTTCTTCTACCATGCCTCATAAGCGCAACCCGGCTATTTGCGAGACTATAGTGGCATTAGCCAGAGTTGCTAAAGGATGCTTAATTCAAGCTTACGAAAACCTAATTGCTGAGCACGAGCGTGATAAAATAGGTCTCCAGGCTGAGCGTGAATATGTTTCGAGATTACATGCACTGACGCATTCGGCAGTCAGAAAGATGATCCTGGTCAGTACAGCGCTTAACGTGCATCCAGAGAATATGCGTCGAAATTTAGAAATTACAGAAGGATTACTGCTATCGGAAGCTGTTATGATGGCCCTTGCTCCTATTATGGGGCGCCAGGAAGCCCACGAAGTGATTTATAATATCGTACAAAAAGCGGCAATCGATGGCGTGGGTATGAAAGACTCGTTGTTAGCGTCTTCTGATGTTACAAGTAAATTAAATGAAATGGAGATAGAGAACATTCTCGATCCAACAGTATATACGGGGCTTTGTGAGCATTTTGTAGACCGGGTTTTAAAATCCTAAAATAGTTCTAAAAAATAGGCATAAGGTAAAAATAATTTTTGCTTTAATCTTTTTAGCTTTTTCGGAAGAAGAGTGACACCAGGCGCTGTGCTTGCTCACTTGAAGGCCGGATGATACGGTCCGCGCCGGCCCGTCTTATTTTGTTTGGTGTGATATGTCTCTAAGCCATGACGACGTAGAAAAAATTGCTCATTTAGCCCGTATTAAAATAGACGATGCGGAACTGGAAACTCTACGAACCGAACTCAACAATATAATAGGTTGGGTTGAGCAACTTTCAAAAGTTGATACCGATGGTATTGAGCCCATGACATCTGTTGTTGGTACAAATCTCGGGCATCGTAATGATTCTGTTAGTGAAGTGAACCTATCAGATAAAATTTTAGCAAATGCACCAGACCGCGTGGGTGACTTTTATGCTGTTCCAAAGGTTGTGGAATAGTCAATGTCGGAACTAACGCGATTGTCAATTTCGGAAGCAGCTTGTCACTTGGAGTCGAAAAACATTTCAAGCGAAGAACTAACTATTGCCCATATCGAGGAAATGGAACGATGTCGTGATCTCAATGCGTTTATTACAGAGACCCCAGAATTAGCACTGCAACGGGCTAAAAAATCTGATGCGCGCCGCTCCAAGGGAGAAAATGTTGGTGCGATGGACGGTATTCCCATTGCAATAAAGGATTTGTTTTGTACCGATGGCGTTTTGACTACAGCTGGGTCGCATATCCTTGATGGTTTTAAACCGAATTACGAGTCCACAATTTCGCAGAACTTGCGTGACGCTGGCGCGGTAATGCTAGGAAAGACAAATCTTGATGAGTTCGCAATGGGGTCTGCTAACGTTACGTCATATTATGGCCCGGTCAAAAATCCATGGGTTGTAAATGATCTCAAAGATCGTGTACCGGGTGGTTCTTCTGGAGGCTCGGCAGTTTCTGTTGCAGCGCGCCTTTCTCTTGGAGCAGTAGGGACAGATACTGGAGGATCGATTCGTCAGCCTGCTAGTTTTTGTGGAATTGTTGGGTTGAAGCCGACTTACGGGCGTTGTTCTCGGTGGGGAACTGTTGCTTTTGCCTCTAGTCTTGATCAAGCGGGACCCATGACACGCAGCGTAGAAGATGCTGCTATAATGTTGCAAGCTATGGCAGGTTATGACCCCAAAGACTCTACCTCTGCACGAGTTGAAACGCCAAAATTTAACGCTGAACTCGTATCAGGTGTTAAGGGGATGATGATAGGAATACCTGAAGAATATACACTGGATAGTACGTCGGAGGAAATCCGAAAGCTTTGGGAACAAGGTTGTCAATGGCTTGAGAGTGCTGGTGCTTCTTGTAAGAGGGTTTCTTTGCCGCACACAGAATTTGCATTGCCATGCTATTACATAATTGCGCCAGCGGAAGCCTCTTCTAATTTGGCTCGGTATGATGGAGTGCGTTATGGGTTACGAGTAGATGGTGATAGTTTGGACGAAATGTATGAAAACACTCGCGGAGAGGGCTTTGGTGCGGAAGTACGCCGACGGATAATGATAGGCACCTACGTTCTTTCGGCGGGTTATTATGATGCGTATTACGTTAAGGCACAAAAAGTGAGAGCCCTGATAGCAAAAGATTTTGAAGCCGCCTTTGCTGATGTTGATGTTATATTAACTCCCACGGCTCCCACTGCCGCGTTCCCTATTGGGGATAGAATGGGTGACCCAATTACTATGTATCTTAACGATGTATTTACGGTCCCAGCCTCTGTTGCCGGTTTACCCGCTATTAGCATACCAGCAGGCCTCGATTCTCTTGGATTACCATTGGGACTCCATTTAATTGGTCGTGCTTTTGACGAGGTGACACTTTTGCGCACTGCAAAGGCGTTGGAAAATTTAGCTGACTTTAATGCATCACCCTCAAAGGTAGATTCGTGAGTTATCTAATAAACGGAAAAACAGGAAATTGGGAGGTTGTAGTTGGACTTGAGGTGCATGCTCAAGTGGTCTCCAATACTAAGCTCTTCTCAGGTGCATCGACAGAGTTCGGTGCAAAACCTAACCATCAGGTATCTCTTATAGATGCTGCAATGCCGGGTATGTTGCCCGTGATAAATAAATATTGTGTAGAGCAAGCGATAAAAACAGGTGTAGGCCTCAATGCTACGATCAATCTTTACTCTGTATTTGAACGGAAAAATTATTTTTATGCTGACCTTCCGCAAGGGTATCAAATTAGCCAATACAAACACCCTATCGTCGGTGAAGGGAAAATAGAACTTGATCTTGAGGATGGTGTTACGCGAGAGATAGGCATTGAGCGGCTCCATATGGAGCAGGATGCTGGTAAATCCATACACGATCATGACCCAAAGCGTTCTTTTATAGATCTCAATCGCTCGGGTGTTTGCTTAATGGAGATAGTTTCAAAACCGGACATTCGCTCCCCAGAGGAGGCTGGCGCATTTCTTCGGAAGCTTAGGGCTATCCTACGTTATCTTGGGACTTGTGATGGTAATATGGAAGAGGGCTCTATGCGGGCAGATGTTAACGTTTCCGTCCGACACCCAGGAGAGAATCTTCGGACACGTGTTGAAGTTAAGAATGTCAACTCTATGCGTTTTGTAATGCAAGCTATTGAGGTTGAGGCGGAACGGCAAGTCAGCGTATGGGAATCGGGAGGCGAAGTAATACAAGAGACCCGCCTATTTGATGTAAATAAAGGTAAAACACGTGCTATGCGCAAAAAAGAGTTTGCGCATGATTACCGATATTTTCCTGATCCTGATCTTTTGCCATTAAAATTGGAAATTGAATATGTTAACTCTATAACTTCTACTTTACCCGAACTTCCAGATGAAAAAAAAGCACGGTTTGTGAAGGAACACGGTCTTTCTAGCTACGATGCCAATGTATTAGTCAGTGATAAGCAAAAAGCAGAATATTTTGAAAGTGTAATGCAATATACTCCTAAGCAAAATCAGAGGGACCGTGATCCAAAGGTTGTTGTTAATTGGGTAACCACTAATTTATTTGGTGCATTGAATGCGGTAGGAAAGGATATCTCAGAGAGTAAAATTTCTGCTGAACAGTTAGGCGATCTTTTAGATCTTGTTTCTGATGACTTGATTTCAGGCCGTATCGCTAAGGACGTTTTTGATATTATGTTTGAGACTGGGCGCGATGCTTCCGATATAGTTAAAGAGAAGGGGCTTACACAAATTACCGATATCGGCAAAATTGAGGCCATTGTAGACAAGGTGTTGCTGGAAAACCCGGACCAGGTTAACCAAGTCCGTGGAGGAAACAACAAAGCAATTGGTTGGTTTGTCGGACAAATTATGCAAGCCACCGATGGCAAAGCCAACCCTCAGTTAGTCAACAAAGTTCTGCGCGAAAAGTTAAATTGACATTTTACCGTATTTTGGTAGTCAGCTTCCTAGTTATTTCTCTACAACTTCAAAGGGTCTTTGGAACTATCGTCATTTTGCTCTTCTGCAAGGTGGCTTTTCTTACTAGCAGCTTTTTCACGCTTGGCTTCTATACGCGCAGCCTTCTTGGCGGCTTTAGCCTTTTCACGCTCATGACGTTCGAAACTGTAATTGGTTTTGCGGACCATTAAGCCAACTATTTTGCCGCCCCCGTTGGTTAAAGAGGGCGGCAAGGGGTATCTATTCGTCGACTACAGAAAGGTTGTCAGCGGACGTTTTACCATTCTGTCCGGTTTGCAGCTCATATGATACTTTTTGGCCTTCATTGAGAGTTCGTAAACCAGCTCGCTCTACCGCCGAGATGTGGACAAACGCGTCTTTTGAACCGTCCTCAGGTTCGATAAAGCCGTAACCCTTAGTAGGGTTGAACCATTTTACTGTACCTGTCGCCATTATTGTCTCCTCTTACAGATATTTAGTGTCACGCATCCCATGCAATATGATGATGCACATTGTAGCACGCTTACATTGTAACGAGGTAACAACTTTATCCGGGGTCCCCGGTCCGTAGATCTCTCAAATCAAATGCAACACGTTCCTTTACTATGGCACATATATCAGAAAGAACAATGTTTTATGGTTTGATAAAAATGCGAACAATTTAGGAGGTATAATATTTTATTGTGGATCTTGGTTGATTCTGGAAGCCGGTGTAAATAGGAAGCCGTGAATATGAGGAGGAAAAGTTGGTGAGCACGCTAATTCGAAACGCTACGGTTTACGATGGAAGTGGAGCGCCACCGTGTGCGGGTTTAGATGTATCCATTTTTGAAGAGCGCATTGTAAATATTGGTAAAAATCTGCTTCCATCTGAACATAAAATCACCGTTGATGCTGATGGTTTAGGATTAATGCCCGGTATAATAGATAGCCATACTCACTATGATGCACAAGTTACGTGGGACCCATCTCTTGATCCATCACCTACACATGGTGTTACGACCATTATTATGGGGAACTGTGGTTTTGGTATAGCACCCTGTAGACCAAGCGATCGTGATTTAACTATGCGAAACTTAACCCAGGTAGAAGGAATGGATCTCGACGCATTGAGAGCGGGGATTGATTGGGGTTTTGAAAACTTCCCAGAATACCTGGATTTTATCGAGGAAAGAGGGGTTCTTCCGAACTTAGCGGCCTTTATTGGTCACTCCCCGCTTCGAACTTATGTTATGGGCAAAGCAGCTGTTGAGCGTAATGCTACTGACGCTGAACGTGGAGAAATGTGCCGTATTCTTGAGAATTCTATGCAAGCAGGAGCTATAGGTTTTGCCACATCGACGGCTCCGCAGCATAACGGAGCCGGTGGTGTGCCTATGCCGTCACGATTGGCTGATGACAAAGAACTCGAAGATTTGATCATGGCAATGATTAAGGGTGGCAAAGGTGTTTTTATGTTAACTAAGGGTGATCATACCACCATTCCATTTCTTGATGATTTGGCCGGTAGATCTGGGCGTCCATTTGTAGTTGCGGCTTTACTGCATAATCCAACTGATCCCGATGCTACGTTCTCAGATCTTCGGTCTATAGCTAATGCCAGAAAAGCTGGGCGAGAGCTTTGGGGACAGGTCAGTTGCTGCCCCTTGACCATGGATTTTACCATGCGCTCAGCTTATCCGTTTGAAAGTCTACAATCCTGGAAGCCCGCCATGCAGGGTGGAGGAAACTCATTGAAAGAAGTCTTTAGCAATGAGGCCTTTAGGAATGCAGTTCGATCGGAGCTCGCGCACACTGGAGGCGTGAGGTTATTCAATGGAGAATGGGATAAACTGGCAATCACACAAGTAGTAAAAAAAGATAACCAATGCTTTGAGCATAATAGTATTGCAAAGCTTGCAGCTGAGGCTGGCGTCGATCCGTTGGATTGGTTACTCGATTTTGTAATTAGCGAAGATCTTGAAACAGTACTCACCGCTATTCTTCTTAACTCAGATGAAGAAGCAGTTTCGCGAATTATCACAGACCCTAATGCTTCGGTGGCCCTTAGTGATGCCGGTGCGCATCTTACTTTTTTCTGCGATGCAGGTTTTGGTTTGCATCTTATGGGTCATTGGGCGCGGCGAAAGGGGGTGATGTCCCTG
>PBLS01000021.1 GCA_002721825.1 Magnetovibrio sp. | reverse complement strand
CTTGATCTTGGGCGGAATGATGTTGGACGCGTAGCTAAGGTTGGTTCTGTTGTGCCTACCGAGCAGTTCACTGTCGAATATTATTCGCATGTGATGCATATTGCATCAAATGTGGAAGGTGAATTAGACCGAGAAAATTTTGATGAAATAGACGCCTTAATGGCAGGATTTCCAGCGGGAACAGTGTCCGGAGCGCCGAAGATCCGAGCTATGGAAATTATAGAAGAATTAGAACCGGAGCGTCGCGGTATTTATTCAGGTTGTATAGGCTATTTTGGTGCAAATGGAGATATGGATACTTGTATTGCGCTTCGCACCGCAGTTATAAAAGATAAAGTAATATACATTCAAGCTGGTGCAGGTGTAGTTGCTGACAGTGATCCCGACGCTGAATTTTCTGAGACTGTTAATAAGGCAAAAGGTTTGGTTCGCGCAGCTGAAGAGGCATCGCACTTCACTATTTTCGATAGATAATTTAAAAAATTTTAACTGAGTTATCTTTTCAGACCTATCGCTTTTTTGAGAAATGTAATAATGATGAAACTGGAACGAGCTGGAAACCTCTGATATTGAGTGTTTTTATCCAAATTTTAAGTGCTTTTAGAGTTTTTGTTCTTGGGTGTCCAATTGCTATCGCCCGGCCTTGACGTTTTGCTAATGCTTCTGCAAAGGATAACTGTCGGTTGATGGCTGTAATATCGTTGTCATGATCAATGAATACATTGCACTGAGCCGTAGGGACGCCGATTTCTCGGGCAATTTTCATACCAGTAGACTTTGGGGATGTGATTGAATCTAGAAAAGCTAGCCCTCGGTTTTTCAGCTCACTCATAATAATTCGCATGCTATCTTCGTCTGTCGTAAACCGGCTTCCCATATGATTGTTTATTCCCACATATTTTTCCAATTGGTCCAGGTTCCATCTTAAAATACTCAATAGCTTTTTAGGAGGCAATCCACTCAATAATACATTGGGCCCTGGATCTATATTAATGGATCCAGGTTCCATCGGTACGTGGAGCCAAATTTCGTGCCCTTTATTTCTCCCTGTTTCCACCTGGTGTGGAAGATCTTTGGCATATGCTAAAAATGATAAAGATAGTGGGCCAGGTAGGTCCATTGCTTCGCGTGTACGGTTAATATCTAGGCCTAGATCATCTACAACAATGGCAATTTGCGGACGCCCGTCTGCCTTGGTTAGAACGGCGTTTCGCTTCCACATTGGAAGCTCATTATTTCTATTATTGTTATGGGACTCAGCAGTATAGAGAGGTAATATTTTTGAGTTTACGGTTTTTATATTCTGGACGATGTTTACGTTTGTTGGCGGGTTTCTGTACCCGTTTATCTGCCCGGTGGTAAAGGTGTTTTTGCAATTAGGTAAGCTGTATTTTTGAGATGGCTGTTCTCCTAATACAATGTTTTTCGTCGAATGCGTTAAAGTTTCACTGTCTTCTCTTTGAGTAAAATATACCGCTGCTTTTGCGTTTGATACTAGAATTTGCCAATTGAAAATAAATGTTGAGCCGTACAAAAAACCTAGGCCACTAAAAGCCAAAAGTACTAGAATGAACGTATACTTTCGCTTCGGGGGTAGAAGATTTCGTGTTGATTTATTTTTATTCAAAAGGTTACCATTCTTAAAGGAGGTTTATTCATAAAAGTTTTTGTCTGTTTTGCCAGGACTATAAGCTAATATAAAACTCTTCCTAAACTGCAATATGCACTGCGCTAAAACTACTATAGGGTCGTGAACCTCCAGTACATCTCAATCTCTATAACTGCTGGAACTATTTTGGACCTGCACTTTGAAAACGTGACATGACAAGTTTAAAGGTAGAAAAGAAAATTTATCTTAGCGATGCTGGGGAAGTGGCGCAAAATTGGCCAAAGTTACGAAAATACTTGTTGCTCAATGGCCTGACCCTTGATGAAAGTCCTCCACCTCGCCAATTTGCCGCTGGTTTCGGAAATCTCAATTATAGGTTATCCATTGATGGAAGGGCAGCTGTCTTACGTCGGCCACCGTTGGGACCGATCCCACTGGGAGCTAATGATATGGAACGAGAGAGCCGAATTATCACAGGCTTATCGCAAGTTCTTCCGCTAGTACCCAAATGTTTGCATTTCTGTGATGATCGTAGAGTTCTAGGCGCGCCCTTTTTTATAATGGAATTTCGAGCAGGTATAATATTTAGCGGTAATTTACCACGTTCACTTATTAAGTGGCGAGGTCCAAATCGAGAATCCGCTGGCGTATACCTTGGAAGGGAAATGATTAACTTGTTGGCGGCATTGCATAATATCGAGCCGGTAAGCGTAGGTCTCCAAAATTTAGGGCGGTCAGAGAATTTTCTGGAGCGCACTGCGATGGGCTGGAAACGACGCGCTGAATTAGCGTGGGAGGGAGAAATGCCTACCGCATTGAGAGATCTTCTTGGATGGCTATCATCTCAGTCAGTACCTTATTCGGATACCGTGTTAATGCATAACGATTTTAAACTTGATAATCTGATCTTTGATAGAACTACACTGAATCCTAATGCAATTATAGACTGGGACATGGGAACACGTGGCGATCCTTTATATGACCTTGCTGTACTTCTTAGTTATTGGACTGAGGCTAGTGACCCAAGTTCAGTTATCCGAATGAATCAAATGCCTACGACCAAATATGGATTTCCGACGCGTGAACAGGCGGCGGAGTTATATGCGGCAATTACGGGTCGCGATATATCGAGTATCCGCTATCGGCGTGTTTTAGCTATCGTAAGAACGGCATGTGTTTTTAGACAACTTTATAGGCGTTTCACTTCAGGAAGTACTGATGACCCCCGGTTTGGCTCATTTGGGAATGTCGCATATGGGATATTAGAATTTGGGGTCGACGTAGCGCGTGGACGATGTTTTTGATCAAAAGAAATACAGAAGGACCCATTTTATGATCGACTTTACCTTAACGTCCGAACAACAAAATCTCAGAGAACGGACAAGAGCATTTGTTACAGATAAGATTATTCCTTACGAGGGAGATATTCGTGCTACGGCGCATGGACCAACAGATGAATTACGTCAAGAGCTCAATGAGTTAGCGCGGCAGGCAGGCCTGTTCGGGCCGCATATTCCAAAAAACTGGAATGGTATGGGTCTTAATCATACGGACATGGCCATAGTTTTTGAGGCTGCGGGATATTCACCCTTGGGACCCATAGCACTTCACTGCGCAGCGCCGGATGAAGGAAACATGAATTTACTGGTTAAAGTAGCAACTCCAGAGCAAAAAGATATTTATTTAAGACCACTCGCAGCCGGTGAAACGCGGTCATGTTTTACAATGACGGAACCCAATGGGGCTGGGTCTGATCCTACAATGTTGGAAACTAAAGCAATTCCGGAAGGCAACCATTTTGTTATAAATGGACGTAAGTGGCTGATCACTGGAGCAGAGGGCGCAGCCTTTACTATAATAATGGCTCAGGTTCCCGATGGTTATGGTATGCAGAGTGGTCCAACGATGTTTCTTGCCCCAATGGCCTCTGAGGGTATTCGTATTGAACGCAATCTGGAAACTATGGATTCGAGTTTTACTGGTGGTCATGGCGAGGTAGTTTTTGAAAATCTCCGGGTTTCAGCTGATCACGTTTTAGGAGAAGTAGGAGAAGCCTTCCGTTATGTTCAAGTCCGCCTTGCACCGGCCCGTCTGACCCACTGTATGCGTTGGCTCGGGAGCGCGGAACGGGCTCACGACATTGCAAAAAACTATGCAAGCCGGCGCAGGGCTTTTGGTAAAATTTTAGGTGAACACGAAGGAGTAGGTTTCATGCTTGCTGACAATGCTATTGATCTCCAACAGAGCCGTTTGATGGTCTGGTGGACGGCCAGGGAACTAGATTGTGGCTCAAAGGCCCGGCACGAATCCTCTATGACTAAAGTGGCAGTCTCCGAGGCCCTTTTTCGTGTTGCGGACCGTTGTGTTCAAATTTTAGGAGGGCTTGGTATGACGGAGGATACAGTTGTGAACCAAATATTCCGCGAAATTAGAGGATTTCGAATTTACGATGGTCCTTCAGAAGTACATCGCTGGGCTATTGCAAAGCGCATTTTAAAGAGCCACTAGGTCGATATTATTATGCAACGTAAGCAGATGCAGGACTATGAAACCACATGGCGTAATTTTCGTTGGGAAATTCCAAAATATTTTAACTTTGCGGTAAATGTCGTCGACTACTGGGCTCAAGACCAGGATAAACTAGCCTTAATTTGGTGTAACCAAGCCGGGGAAGAACGAAGATATACTTTCGCCGATGTTTCAAGTTTGAGTAGCCAAGTTGCTAATTTGCTAGCTAGTTCCGGTCTCGTTAAGGGCGATAAAGTGATCGTTATGCTACCACGCATTCCTGAGTGGCAGATAGTCATGGTTGGTTGTTTGCGGATGGGAGTGATACCAATTCCAAGTGTAACTATGTTGACAGAGAAGGATCTTGATTATCGTATTGATCACGCAGATGTTGTGGGCGTATTCACTACTCCAGATAATATACTAAAATTTAATCTTAAAAGAAAATTTAAGTTACGGATTTCTGTTGGCAATCTCAAAGAGGAAAGAGAAACAGATTGGATAAATTTTGAAACTGCGCTCGCAGAACAATCGGAGATATTTGTTGCACCAAAGATTAGGTCTGGAGACCCGGCAATTTTATATTACACTTCGGGTTCGACGGGAAAGCCGAAAGGAGTATTACACGCATCTAGAGCTATTTTTGCTTGGCGAGTGTCAGCCTGGTATTGGCTTGATCTTTCTGAAAATGACACAATTTGGTGCAGTGCAGATACGGGTTGGAGTAAATCGGGTACGAGCGTTCTTTTTGGCCCGTGGAGCTGCGGAGCAGCGGCATTTACTTACGATGGTCCTTTTGAACCCGAAATACGGCTTAAACTTTTACAACGTTATAAAGTGACAGTATTTTGCGCTGCTGCAACAGAGCTTCGTCATATTATTCAACAAGATATTACCGAATTTGATCTCAGTGCTCTTCGATTGACCGTTTCGGCCGGGGAATCGGTCAACCCCGAGATAGTTACTAGGTGGTGCAAAATGACGAGTGGTGGGCCGCTATTAGATGGCTATGGACAGACAGAGACGCTGATGACCATTTTAAATTATCCGTGCATGCTAGTGAAACCAGGGGCTATGGGACGCCCCTTACCCGGCATTGAGACAGCAGTGATAGATGATAGAAATGAGTTTCTTCCTGCCGATAAAACGGGGCGGCTCGTGATTAAATTGCCTAATCCTCAAATGATGCTTGAGTATCTTCACGATGCTAAACAGACTAGTTCCTGTCGAGTTATGATCGATAGTGAGGAATGGTTCATTACCGGTGATGAAGTTCAAATGGATAAGGATGGTTATCTGTTTTATAAAGGCCGTGGTGACGATGTGATTAATTCTGCTGGCTATCGTATTGGCCCTTTGGAGGTCGAAAATGCACTTATGGAGCATCCAGCGGTTCGAGAATGCGCTGCGGTTGCTAGTCCAGATTCAGAGCGAGGTCAGGTGGTTAAGGCGTTTATTGTTCTTAATGAGAGTTTTCTAGAAAGTGATGACTTAATAGCGGAGTTAAAAAATTTTTCTAAGAAAATTACCGCGCCCTATAAATACCCAAGAAAGATTGAATTTGTTAAGGGGCTACCAAAAACGGTAAGTGGAAAGATTCAAAGACGTAAGCTAAAAAATCAGGAATTTGGACATTTATTATAGGATTTTAGGCTGCATAACGACTGATTAACTATAGCTTCTCGTAGGCACGAACATTCTTAATCTCGATCCAATTTGCGGTTTTTTTGTTGAATTCGTTGAAGTGCGTGGATGCAAGGTGGGCTTCGAAGGCAGACTTGTCAGTATAAAGTTCATAAAGAAAAATTATGTTGGGGTTTTCAGGATCGACGCACACATCGAATTGGTGACACCCTTTTTCTTTCTCTAACGAAGCTTTAGAATTTTCCAGCATCACTGCCATAAAATTGCTTAAGTAAACTGGTTTGATACTAAAGGTGACTGTAATAACGTACACTTATAATTTTCTCTCTGGCTAATTAGGAAAGCGATTTTCGAGCGCGTTGACTTGCTCTTGACTTAGAAAACGTGTTTTCCGGTCTTTTAAGTATAAGGATAAGTTTTCTGTTTCCCCTAGTTCTTCTCCGATACAATCGAGCATAAGAGCTATAATGCTTTAAACCAAATTTGTATTATTGATCTTATGAAACCACCCAAGCCCCTCTTCCGTAGTGGTTTTTGGTATATACTCGCAGCCTACCCATTCGTTGTAACCGAGTTCATCTAATAAGTTGAAAAGGTACTTGTAATTAATCTCTCCAATATCCGGTTCATGGCGTTCGGGTACACCGGCAATTTGGATGTGGCGGATAATTGGGAGAAATTCTTTTAGTCTCACAGCAAGGTTCCCTTCCATTATCTGAGCATGAAAAAAGTCAAATTGTAAGCCAAGATTATCATGACCCACTCGATCTATTATTTCGCGGGCTTCCCACTGGTGAGAAATTAAGTAACCGGGTACAGCAAGGTCGTTTAATGGCTCAATGAGCACGGCTATGCCTTTCTGTCCAAAAACCTCCGCTGCGTAAGTAAGGTTTGAAAGGTATGTATCAACAGCGCGAGTATTTTTAAGTCCACCCTCAACGATTCCCGCCATTATGTGAACTCTTTGGCAATGAATTGTTTGAGCGTACTGTAACGTAGTTTCAACATTTTCTTCAAATTCCTTTTCTCGCCCTGGAATAGCGGAAAAGCCTCGTTCGTTAGGCCAGTCACCAGCCGGAAAGTTAATCAATACAATTTCTAAACCGGCGTCACGTAATTTTTCTGCTAATTCGGGCGCCTCATGTTCGTATGGGAATAATATTTCGACCGCTTTGAAACCAGAATTAGTAGCAGCTTTAAGCCGCTCAAACATTGGGAGCTCACTGTATAGCATAGTTAGGTTAGCGGCAAAATTAGGCATCTATATTTATCCTTTTTTGGATGGTACGTGAATGCCGGCTAAATCTCTATATACCTTAATAATAGCAGCTTCGCCTTCACGCCCTTGTCGGTTCAAATCTTCTAAATCATACATCTACGTATTTCATTTCGCATATTTGTATCCCGTTTAAGATTCCATTCACGCCTCATTGCCTCACGGCGATTAGTATACATTTCGGCATAAAGCAAATGCCATGTCCTCCCCCTTGTTGAGCGTGCGCCTGTTCCGGAATTGTGTTCTTTTGTTCGGCGTTCAAGATCTGTGGTCCAACCTACATAGGTCCGAGTTTTACCCTTAGATTCACTACATCCTAGAACGTATACAAAACACATTTCCATGTTCTTTAATGATCAGAAGGTCTAAGAACCTGATCAACCAGCCCAGTTTCATAGGCAAGACCGTCGGGTGATAAAGTTGCGGTAATTGGATTGTTTCGTCGTAGTAGGCCTTTACGTTCCAACGCAGCCCATACAGAAGCGTTTGAGAAGCCGCTAGCGTCACGTGCTGATACAATAAACTCACCAATATGGAGATGATCACCATGTGGTTCCGGTAGATGGAGCAACGTAACCTCGCCGTTTTTTTGATCACGCCTGGAAAGATCAGGGTTGGCTGCAATCATCTGCGCTAGAGCCAGGGTACGTAGTTGTAGTTTGTTGAGCTTTAATGGGTTTCTTTTTGAAGCCATATTGAAAAATCTCTTAATAATGACAACCATTAGACTAATCGTTGATTTTTAAGATAAACGTTTTCTATAAGGATAGCGATGGTAATGGTAAAACTTATGGAGCTTTATTTATTGATGACTATGAAGAACATACTCTAAATGTTGCTATGATGAAGTGGAAAGGTTCAAGTTGTGAATCGTTATCTAATAAGGTCCTACGTGAGTGCTCTAGTTATTTTACCAGGTACAGTATTAGTTTTTTATACCGGCATTAATTTTGTGGTTTGGACAGGGAGCATATTGGGGCGGCAAATCACCCCAGATAGATGATGCAATATCTTGGCTGGGTTATATAATATTTGTCATTGGCTTTTTTTTAGCGGCGTGGACCAATCGTCTATTTTTAGTTATCGGGGCTGGAACCCCAGCACCTCGGGACCCGCCGCGGAATTTTGTTTTGCGCGGCCCGTTTCGATATGTTCGCAACCCTATGATGTTATCCGTTTTCTTAATGCTTTTTGGGGAAGTTTTTGTTTCCCGAAATTCAGGGGTTTTAATTTGGTGCTTCACTTTTATTATACTAAATCTAATTTATATCCCATTTGTTGAGGAAAAAGGACTGGCTGTCCGATTTGGGGCACATTACGAGGACTACTGTCGTCAAGTTCCTCGCTGGATACCGAGACTGAAACCGTGGATTGAATAAAGTAAGAAATTAGAAAAGAGTTATAAAACGCTGTTTATTATAATAATTTAATCGTTTTTTGCAGCGTGTCTCACATTTTAAATATGGGTAATTACTAATTAGAGTTACTGATGAATAATTTTATGGCAAATTTTCATATTGACTGGCGATGCAAAAGTACATGGCGAATTGCATTATATAACACACTTTGGTGCCTTATCGGTTGTTCCATAGGTGATTTTGGGACCATCGCCTTTTTTCAAATAACGAGCATTCCTTTTCCTACGCTCTTAATAATGATTTTAGCTATTATTAATGGGTTACTGACTTCAATTATTTTAGAGACACTTGTCCTTAGCCGTCAAATGGCATTTATATTAGCTTTTAAAACAGCACTTGGAATGTCTTTGATATCAATGATTTCTATGGAAGTTGCTATGAATGCTGTTGACGTAGTAATCACGGGTGGCGCAATCTTAAATTGGGAAGTAGTTCCTATAATGCTTTTAGCTGGGTTTGTGACTCCCCTTCCCTATAATTATTGGCGCCTAAAGGTACTGGGAAAAGCATGTCATTGAGCTACCTAATTATAACATGAAGCGATCTTTAGAAGCTTGACCGCGGGCGGCCTAGGTTTCATAACCATTTGAAATGTTTCTGCTCATCGATAACTATGACAGTTTCGTCTACAATCTTCGCCATTTTATGGGCGAGATTGGGGCAGATGTTGTTGTATATAGAAACGATGCAATTGGGGTTGAGGATGTTTTGACTATGAAGCCCGATGGTATAGTCCTTTCGCCAGGACCATGCGATCCAGACCAAGCTGGGGTATGTTTGGATATTATTAGATGTTTAGAAGGAAAAATTCCTATTTTAGGGGTATGTCTAGGGCACCAGTGTATCGGTCAAGTGTTCGGTGGAGAAATCGTACGTTCTCCAGAACCGATGCATGGTAAGATTAGTACAATCACACACAACGGCGCTGAAATATTTAATAGTATTCCTTCTCCATTTAAGGCTACCCGTTATCATTCTTTAACAGTTGCCAATGATAGTGTGCCAAAGTGGCTAAAGGTGACAGCAAAAAGTGAGGACGGTGTCATACAAGGATTGTCTCATAAGAAATACCCTATCCACGGTGTGCAGTTTCATCCGGAAAGTATAGCGTCTGAATATGGACATCGCTTATTAGAGAATTTCGTTAATATGTCTCGCGGGAGATTGTAGTCATGAGTGAGGATATTAAACCTATCTTAGCACGAGTGGCAGATGGTCATTTTCTGTCTGCTGATGAGGTTGAAAAAGCTTTCAATATCATTATGGATGGGCTTGCAACGGACTCACAAATGGGCGCTCTCTTGATGGCACTTCGGTTGCGTGGCGAATCCGTTGATGAAATTACCGGTGCTGTTCGTGCGATTCGCGCAAAAATGTTGACCGTTTCTGCGCCAGAGGGAGCCATGGATATTGTTGGGACAGGGGGTGATAGCTTGGGTACCTATAATATTTCTACGGCTACTGCTCTAGTTGTTGCTGGGTGTGGAGTACCCGTTGCAAAACATGGTAACCGTGCAATTACGTCTAAATCTGGGGCCTCGGACGTACTTACAGCGCTCGGTGTTAACTTGGATTGTGATCTTTCATTAGTTGAAAAATCGATTGCTGAGGCTTGCATCGGGTTCATGCCAGCACCGCGCCATCACAATTCCATGAAGCACGTTATGCCGGTGCGCCAGTCGATAGGCATCCGTACTATTTTTAATAGACTTGGCCCACTTTCGAACCCGGCTGGCGTTAAGCGTCAATTTACGGGTGTATTCGACCAAGCTTGGATCGAACCAATGGCTGAGGTTCTTGGTATTTTGGGCTGTTCATCCACCTGGGTTGTGCACGGCTCTGACGGTATGGATGAGATAACAACTACCGGTAATACTTATGTTGCGGCGCTCGAAAATGGCAATGTTCGTACCTTTGAGGTTAATCCCCAGGATGCTGGAATACCGATAGCTAAGCATGAGGATCTTAAAGGTGGTGATAGTACGTACAATGCCTCAGCTATTTCTAACTTACTTGATGGGCACGGCGGTCCCTATCGTGATATTGTCCTTATCAATGCAGCCGCTAGCTTGATTGTTGCTGGTAAGGTGGATGATTTGAAAATTGGGGTAGAGTATGCTGCGGCCTCGATCGATGATGGTAGGGCGCGGGCAGCTCTAGGAAATCTAGTGGAAATTACCAATTCAAAACCATGAGCGATGTTCTAGCTCGTATCTGCAAAGCAAAGCGTGAGCATATCGCCCGTTCGTTAGCTGAGTGTTCTCTCCGCGAGGTTGAAGCCTTGGCGCGCGCAGCGTCGCCGCCACGCGGCTTCGCACTTAAATTACGTGAAGCTATAAATAGCGGTCAATACGGTCTGATAGCTGAGATAAAAAAGGCATCTCCTTCGAAAGGTCTTATTCGGTCTAATTTTAACCCTGGAGCACTTGCTAAAGCCTATGAAGAAGGGGGAGCTTGTTGTATTTCAGTCCTAACCGATACACCTTATTTCCAAGGCGCGGATGACGATTTAATTTTGGCTCGTAAGTCCACGGTACTGCCGGTTTTACGAAAAGATTTTATGCTGGATCCGTATCAAGTTATTGAAACGCGTGCACTAGGAGGCGATTGTATATTGCTTATTATGGCAGCATTAGATGACTCTCACGCGTCTGAGTTAATGGCGGCTGCCCGTGATTGGGCTATGGACGTTTTGGTTGAGGTGCACGATAACGAGGAGATGAATCGCGCCTTGAAACTGGAAAGTGATCTAATCGGTATAAACAACCGAAACCTCAAGACACTGGAAGTGGATATCTCTATGACAGAACGATTGGCACCAATGGCACCAGGGCATTGCATATTAGTCAGCGAAAGTGGCCTTTACACACCAACAGATCTTGCGCGGATGGCAAGTGTTGGTGCTCGCTGCTTTTTAGTGGGCGAATCTTTAATGAGGCAAGAAGACGTTCAAATTGCGACGACTAACCTACTTACCCGGAGTGAATTGGAGAGCCCATCATGAGTGAATTTACTCATATTGATGATAAGGGTAATGCAATCATGGTGGATGTGTCGACTAAGGAGGTGTCCGAAAGAGTGGCGACTGCTAGGTGCAGTGTTATTATGCAGCCTGAGACGCTTTCATTAATTATGGATGGCGGAGTTAAAAAAGGCGATGTGCTATCGGTAGCGCAATTAGCGGGAATCATGGGGGCGAAAAGAACACCGGATCTTATCCCGCTCTGTCATCCGTTGAACCTTTCCTCAGTAACTGTTGATTTAATTTGCGAACCGGAGCGTGACGCTATTACTATCTCGGCTACGTGCAAAATTACCGGTCAAACAGGTGTTGAAATGGAAGCTTTAACGGCAGCTTCAATTGCGGCTTTAACTATTTATGATATGTGTAAGTCAGTTGATCGAAGTATGCGTATCACAGATATCCATTTAGTCCATAAGTCCGGTGGAAAATCCGGAACCTATCAAGTGAAATAATTAAATGTTATGAATAAGGTTTCTCAGATGCTTAGTGTCGATGAAGCTTTGGCGCGGGTAACCAGTGCTTTTCAAACTTTACCTGCGGAGCAGATAACGCTGACAAAAGGGCTCGGTAGAATACTTGCTGAAGATGTATCGGCTCGTTTAACTCAACCTCCGGTAGCAATTTCTTCGATGGATGGATATGCGCTACGAGCAGTGGATATAGAGAATGCACCAATTACACTGACGCAAGTAGGGGTAGCGCAGGCTGGTCGAAGGTTTGATGGTGCTATAAGGACGGGAGAATGTGCGAGAATATTTACAGGATCCGTAATTCCTGATGGAGCGGATACTGTTATTATTCAAGAAGTTACTCATACCGATGGAAACCAGGTAACGATAGAGGAAAACGCGGCAGTTGGCGCAAACATTAGATTGGCAGGGCTCGATTTTTCTGAGGGTGATTTGTTACTATCAGCGGGTAAACGGCTGACTGCACGCGATATAGGGCTGGCAGCCTCCATGAATATTCCATGGTTAAAGGTACGGCGTCGTCCAAAAATAGCTATTTTAGCTACTGGTGACGAATTAGTTATGCCGGGCGAATCTAAACAATTTGATCAAATTATTTCATCGAATTCGATAGCTGTAGGCGCCTATATTCAGGGTCTAGGTGGTGAACCGATTGATCTTGGTATAGCCAGAGATACTCCAGAATCTTTGCGTGAGGCTCTAGCTGGAGCAAATAATGCTGATTTACTTGTAACTATTGGAGGAGCCTCCGTCGGTGATTTCGATCTTATACGCAAGGTATTAGGAGAGAATGGGTTAGAAGTTAATTTTTATAAAATTGCAATGCGGCCAGGCAAACCATTAATTTTTGGACGTTTGAAAAATATTGCAGTTTTAGGATTGCCAGGTAATCCCGTTTCTGCGGGGGTCACTTCCGTAGTATTTTTGCGTGCCGCAGTTGAATCTATGTTGGGCGTCGATCCTTCAAGGGTGCCTGGTATGGCGATAGCACGCTTGGGGCGGGATATAGAGGCGAATGGAATTCGTCAAGATTATATGCGGGCAGCACTGGACTATTGTAAAGACGGTAGTCTCTTAGCGACTCCGTTTCTGCAACAAGACAGTGGAATGATGGCATTGTTTGCTAAAGCTGATTGTCTAGTTGTTAGGCCGCCAAAAGCAGATGCCTCTAAAAAAGGAGATCTCGTGACAGTTCTTCGGCTTGATGAAGGTAGAGAATTTTGACAACGTATTTTAATAGTTCTGCACAAGTAAAACGTAGAAATTTGTGTTTAAGGTGCGTAAAAAATTTGACATAAAACGAGAACTAAAATAGAACATATGTGAACAAGTGTTAATTTAAAGGTTTGTCCACAAATATGCTCACACGTAAACAGTTCCAATTACTTGCTTTTATAGATAAGACGTTGCGAAATACAGGTATCTCTCCTTCTTATGACGAAATGAAAGCGGCGCTTAATTTAAAGTCAAAATCAGGGATACATCGTTTGATAACTGGTTTGCAGGAACGCGGGTTTATTCGCCGGTTGCCCCATAAGGCTCGTGCACTAGAGGTATTAAAAATACCCGATAAAATGAATAACCAGTATTCGGCAGATAGTGGTCAAGAGAGAAACCAATTTTCGACTAATGTTATTGACGGTAGTTTTAGAGAGCCAGTGGTCTCAAGAAACAGCCGAATTGGTTTGGCGATTGAAGATAGTAGGAATTTGCATTTGCCGCTCTATGGCCGAATAGCTGCGGGGACACCTATTGACGCGTTGCAGGACCCTTCGAGTATCATTGAGGTTCCACCGGGGATGGTTGCTTCTAACATTGATCATTATGCTCTTGAAGTCGATGGCGATTCTATGATTGATGTTGGTATTTTTGATGGGGACACGGTAATTATCCGAAGTGCTGAAACCGCAGAAAATGGTTCTATAGTAGTAGCCCTTATTGAAGGTAGTGAGGTGACACTGAAGCGTTTGCGTCGGAAGGGTGACTCTATTGCTTTAGAACCTGCCAACAAAAAGTATGAAACTCGCATTTTTGGTCCAGATCAGGTGCAAATCCAGGGACGCTTAGTTGGTCTTATCCGTTCCTATTAGTTGTAAAGCATATTCTCGGGTTATCTGATACGTAATCAATTAGCAGTTGGTTTTAAGAGGTGAGGTAATTATTCCAAAATTATTTGCTTGGTAATGCCTTAAATCTTGATTTTTAAACCCCTGTTTTCAGCTACTTTTAGAAAATGGCTTTTTTTGAGCACCCAAAAAAATAAATCAGCCACAGAGAAGGATGAGAACAGTGGGCGATCCCCATCACAACCAATGACCTAGCCTTTAATCTTCCAACACAATTGCCATTTTTTGTGTATCATCAAAAATTATAAATTCGGTTTGGAGACCGTCTTCCACTAAAAATATGTGTACGCCATTGGCATCTAAATTATCCGCACTGTATTTCACAAAATCTGCGAAAGCTGATAATGACTGGTAACTTTAAGCCGGAGCGTAGTTTATTCAGAAAGGTCGATAAATTTATCGGTAGGGTTAATTAACTTGAATTAGACCAACGTCTGCACCTGTGAAAATTTCGCCGAATAGCCAGGCCCAATGAAGCGTCTCGTGATAGTCGTAACTTCCCTTTTTCAGGGGAATAATGTGCAACTCTGCAGAGCTATTTGGCGCTAAAGTAACTGCATTTAAACATACTTCTTTATGCGTTTTATTGTTGAAAACAACTTGGAAAAGTGCTGCGTCGCGGAGAAATTCCGGGGCTCTAAATGTACGAGGAACCCCATCTTTATTAGTGATTTTAATTATATGCGGTTTGTTTTGCCACAACGTTATAAGTCCGTACTCGTATAAATTATTCTTAATTCCTTCTTCTACAACGTCAGCGTTATCCCAGTTAGCTTTTTTTGCCAATGTAGTTTCTTCAGCGCAATATCTTTTGGCTATATTATCTAGACCAATAATGTGGTGATCGCTGTTTATTCCCATCACTCCGAAACAACCAGGCAATAGAAATAAGAGCAATAACCCAGATAGATAGGGAGTTTTGATCCAGACTTGCAGACATTTTAACCTCATAACATGTTAGTAATCTATCAATACAGTTTACTAATCAAGCCTGTATACACATCTAAGAATAAATTATTTTCTTAAAATTCGATTTGCTATTTCAGCTCCTACGCCAATGAATTTATGTTTTTCAGATGGTTAGCTTGTTAATAAAAAAACATGCCTGGGCTGCAAGTTAGAAAATAGTGTGATAAAGTTCGATACATAATTGGATAATCTCTTGAATATAATGACTGTGTTATGAGTGTTATTACACGATTCGCGCCCTCACCTACTGGTTTTTTACATATCGGAGGCGCGAGAACTGCGCTTTTTAATTGGTTATTTGCCAAACACCATGAGAAGTATGGAAATGGAGGTAAATTTCTTCTTCGTATTGAGGATACGGACCGAATGCGGTTCACCGATGAGGCTGTTCAGGCTATTTTGGATGGATTATCCTGGCTTGGTCTAGAGTGGGAAGGTGAAGCCGTATCTCAATATACTAGAGTTCATCGCCACCGTGAAGTTGTTGAGGAGATGCTAGCTTCAGGTCAAGCTTATAACTGCTACTGTTCGCCGGAGGAGCTGGCAGAGATGCGTGACCGTGCCCGTGCTGAGGGCAAAAAGATGCTCTACGACGGTCGTTGGCGCGACCGTGATCCGTCTAGTGCGCCACTTGGTGTAGAGCCTGTCGTGAGATTGAAAGCGCCGAAAGAAGGTGTAACCGTTATTAATGATTGTGTGCAAGGAGAGGTCTCAGTATCAAATGAAACCATAGATGATATGGTTTTGCTGCGCGCTGATCGCACCCCAACGTATATGTTAGCTGTAGTTGTTGATGATCATGATATGGGGATTACTCATGTTATCCGTGGAGACGATCATTTTACCAATGCGTTTCGTCAATCCCAAATATTTAACGCAATGGGCTGGGCAAGACCGATATTTGCGCACATACCATTAATTCTTGGTGCTGACGGTAGTAAATTATCAAAACGGCACGGCGCATTAGGAGTAGAGACTTATCGTGAAATGGGTTTCCTTGCGGATGCGTTATGTAATTACCTATTGCGACTAGGATGGAGCCATGGGGATGATGAGATTATTTTACGCAACGAGGCAATAGAATGGTTTGATCTAAATGCTGTAAATAAAGCAGCCGCGCGATTTGATCTAGATAAGCTTATGGCAACTAACGCACATTATATGCAAACGTGCGAAGATGAATTGTTGATTAATTTACTCACGTCGGGTCTAGCAGAACGCATTGGACATAAACTTTCAAGTGCGGCTATTGATCGTGTACGCAAAGGCCTTCCGGGATTACGAAAAAGAGCGAGAACAATAACAGAACTTATTGAAAAATCAGAATTTTATGCGGTATCGCGTCCTATAATTATGGATAAGGACGTCCGGGGTATTTTCGACAACGATGCGATAAAAAGATTGTCTGATGTCTACGACTCCTTTTGCAAATTGAAGGACTGGAGGGAGGATCAACTCGAAGTAACGATAAAAACATATTTAGAAAAAACGAAATGTAAAATGAAAGATGTAGCGCAGGTACTTCGGGTAGCGTTAACAGGGACAACAAATACGCCGGGAATTTGTGAGATATTAGTGGCTCTTGGCCGCGATGAGGCTCTTGGACGAATAAAGGATTTGCTGGAGAGCCAGTCAGGAGCATAAATTGGAACGTTTGGCATTTTATGGTATATTTAAATAAAATGTACTAGTCTGTCGCTTTGCTTTGACAGGTTAGAATATCCTAAGATGTGGTCGAAGAGGGGGTGCTATGGGCGAGTTTGACAATAAGGAAATCCAAAGTTTTACACTTACGGATAATAAAACAGGCGTAAGTTATGACTTGCCAGTTATCCACGGTACAACCGGACCAGATGTAATAGATATTCGCCAGCTTTATTCCAATACAAATTGCTTTACGTATGACCCTGGGTTCACTTCTACAGGAAGCTGTGAGTCGAAAATCACATACATTGATGGGGAAGCCGGTATTCTTCGTTATCGTGGGTATCCGATTGATACCCTAGCTGAGAATTCGGATTTTATGGAGGTCTGTTACCTACTTCTCTATGGAGATCTGCCTTTATCTCTTGAAAAACAAGAATTTGAGTTCACCATCTCACGCCATACTATGCTGCACGAGCAAGTTAATACATTTTTCCGAGGATTTCGAAGAGATGCACATCCAATGGCGATAGTTTGTGGAGTGGTTGGAGCTTTGTCGGCCTTTTATCACGATAGCACTGATATAAACGACCCACAGCATAGGATGATCGCTTCCCACCGTTTATTAGCAAAGATGCCAACCATTGCAGCACTAGCTTACAAATACTCTATTGGCCAACCATTTATATATCCACGTAACGATTTGAAATACGCTGAGAATTTTCTTTACATGATGAATGCAACGCCTTGCGAAGAGTATGAAGTAAATCCAGTTCTAGCCCGCGCGATGGACAGGATATTAATACTCCATGCAGACCATGAGCAGAACGCCTCGACCTCTACGGTTCGGTTAGCGGGGTCTTCGGGGGCTAATCCTTTTGCCTGTATTTCTGCTGGTATTGCTTCACTTTGGGGGCCGGCACATGGCGGAGCGAATGAGGCTGTTCTTAGAATGCTTAAAGAAATTGGTTCAGTTGAACGTATTCCAGAATTCATTCAAAAAGCAAAGGATAAGGATGATCCTTTTCGCTTGATGGGATTTGGCCATCGGGTTTATAAAAATTTTGATCCACGTGCTACTGTTTTGCAGCAGACTTGTCATGAGGTACTTGATGAGCTTGGGGTTGAAAATGAGCCTCTCCTTGATATTGCTATGCGGTTGGAGAAGGTTGCATTAGAGGATTCCTATTTCATCGAAAAAAAGCTGTACCCCAATGTTGATTTCTATTCCGGTATTATCTTCCGAGCTATGGGTATCCCTACTAGCCTATTTACTGTGATTTTTGCTGTTGCTCGTACCGTTGGTTGGGTCGCTCAATGGAACGAAATGATTGAAGATCCGTCTCAAAAAATTGGTCGTCCTAGGCAATTATATACTGGTGAAGGCGAAAGGGGTTATATTCCTCTCAGTAAGCGTTAAACCTCAAGTAATTTGCTGTGCGGCGGATACTCTAGGTGATATTGCTGTTTTTTGCTTTGAGGACGCTTAGAACAGCTTCACCTGCTCGTCGACTTGGGTCAGAGCGATTATTCGCAAGTAACAAGAGCGCTTCTTTAAACGCGGTTCTTTGTGCATTCTGGAGCTCCCGGTTATTTAAAATTTCTTTAACGGAATCTGCCAGCAGAGTTGCTGTACATTTATCCAGCAAGTATTCGGGCACAGCATTTCGGTTTAAGATTAAATTAACTAAATTAGAATGGACAACTTTTACCAGTCGTTTTGCAATATATGTAGTAACGGGAGCCATTTTATATCCGGTGACAGCGGGAGTTCCAGTAAGGGCTAGTTCAAGCGTCACCGTGCCAGATGCGGCTATTGCTGCATTCGCTGTGGCAAATGCTGCATACTTATCCTGGTCATTTACCGTGAGGTGAACTGGCATAGGCCATCCTGCTATTTCTCGTTCCGCCAATCTCCGAGTTGCCTCAAGAGTTGGAATGATGATCTCAATATTAGGGAACTGCTTATAAAGGATTCGGGCAGCCTCTCCGAAAATAGGTAAATGCCGGTTGACCTCACCCTTTCGGCTTCCAGGTATTATAGCTAAAAGTTCTGTCTCATTTTTAATTTTTCGATTTGTTCTAAAACTATTTCTATCAGCTTCTGCTGCGCCACTTCGTAGCACAGGGTGACCAACATAGGTGCAAGCTAGATCGTGGCATTCGAAGTACGGTGGTTCAAATGGCAGTAATGTTAGAAGATGGTCGAATATACGAGAAATCTTCTTGGCCCGACCTGGCCGCCACGCCCAAACCGTTGGTGCTACATAGTGCACTCGGGGGATATTAGTATCTGCGAGGTTACGCGCAACGCGGAAGTTGAAGTCTGGGGCATCAATCGTAACAACTACATCGGGCATGGTATTCTTAATATCATTAACTACATAACGAATACGTTTAATTAGCAGAGGTACTCTGGGAAGAACTTCAATTAGTCCCATCACGGCTAAATTATCAATTGGAAATAAACTGTTGATACCTTCTTCAGACATATGTTTACCACCAACCCCTGAGAACCGAATATTATCCGATGTGATAGTTTTTAAAGAACGCATAAGCGAGCCACCGAGTCTATCGCCTGACTCTTCTCCCGCGATGAGGTAGATATGAGGCGTGTTTTCCTTATCACTAATCATCGAGAGGTATGTTTACTGTATCTTTTTTTAAACCGACTAAAAATATTTTAGCCTTGTTTGAAGCTGTAATAACATCAGTTTTTTGAAGGATTAATGAAGTTCCTGCACTTAACGCTATACCTGAGAGCTTCGCAGAAATTGCATTTTTAACGGTTGTAGGACCCATTGTGGGTAAATCAACTCGCTGATCCTGGCCAGGCTTAATAATTTTTACCAAAACACCGCCAACTGCAAATTTGTTACCCACTAAATTACAAAGCATTTTATCAGTTCCTCGCTCATCTTCTTCGGCAATCACAGAGCGTTTTGAAACAACAACTGCCTGACCAATATCAGAGCGGCCAATTTTGCTTGCTTTTTCAATACCCAGATGGATATCAGTCTCGTTATCTTTTGTAGGTTTAGCTATAGTCAGACAACCGGGAGGTGTGATGAGATCAGGAATAATTTCATTAACACCATGGATACGAAAATCTTCTTTTTCTAGTTCTCTTATAAGGGCGCTAAGTAGAGTGTTATCTCCATGGTGAAATATTTTTGATCTAGCAATAAACTTAGCTGTCCAGGTATCTGGCTGCAGCTCTAATAGGGTTGGTTTACGGACGTGACCTGCAAAAGCCAAATTATTGATTCCCTCTATCCTTAGCCTCCGAATTACTGAGCCTATAGCACCCATGCGAAACACGGCATTTGGTAATTCAGAGTAATTTCCGCTGTTTGCCTGGCCTTTGAGAACGATAACAAACGGTAACAGTCCAAGTTTTAAACATTCGTGGGCAAGTATAATGGGTAAATTCCCAGCTCCGGCAATGATGCCAATTTTATGCAGCATCTTCTAATGCCGGCTGGCAAATAGCCCTTGTTGAATCAGCTCGGATAAAATTAACAATTTCCATTACAGGTTCGTTTTGGGCGAAATCTTCGGCAACATCTTCAAGTCGTTCCGCTAAAGTTCCTTCAAGAGCAAAAATCAACCGATAAGCTTTTCGCAAATCATGTATCTCTTTGCGCGAAAAACCCCTTCGTTTTAGCCCTACGATATTTAGGCCAGATAATCTAGCGCGATTACCAATTACGGATCCATAAGGGATGACGTCGTGTTCAATACCCGACATACCTCCAACCATAGCATGTTTACCAATCCTAACGAACTGATGAACGGCAGAAAGGCCTCCGATAATACCCCATTCACCAACATGAACATGACCGCCTAACGTTGCGTTATTAACAAGAATGGCATTATCGTCGATGATACAATCGTGTGCCACGTGTGCACCAACCATGAATAAACAATTATTTCCAACACGCGTTAGCATTCCCCCACCCTTTGTTCCCGGGCTAATGGTGACATGCTCCCGAATGACATTGTTGGCACCAATTTCTAGGCGAGATGGCTCGCCATTGTATTTAAGATCTTGAGGACAGTACCCAATTGAAGCAAATGGATAAATACGACAATTTGCACCGATTGTGGTAATGCCATCAAGAACTACGTGAGAAATTAATTCAGTGCCATCGTTTATTTTTGTGTTTTCGCCAATTGCGCAATAAGGACCAACTTTAACGTTACTACCGATTTCGGCTGTTTTACTTATAACTGCTGTTGAATGAATATCTGACATAGGGTCGCCTAATCATTTTCCATGATCATTGCTGAGAATATAGCTTCTGCTTTGAGATCCCCACCTACGTGTGCTCTACCCTTAAATTTCCACACGTTGGCACGATTACGTTCTTTGTGCACTGATAGTTCTAGTTGATCTCCTGGTACGACGGGTTTGCGGAAACGCGCCTGATCTATTGTCATAAAATAGACTAGGCGATCTTTTCTCCTTCCCATAGTTTCGACCACTAATACAGCAGAGGTCTGTGCCATCGCTTCTATTATGAGTACCCCTGGCATGATCGGATGGTTTGGAAAATGACCTTCAAAATATGGTTCATTGCTAGTGACGTTTTTTATACCGATGGCGCTTTCTCCAGAAACAATATCTTTTACTCGATCGATTAGCAAAAAAGGATAACGATGCGGGATCATTTCCATAATTTCATCAATATTGATTACGCGTAAATCTTGGTTGATATTAGTGCTCATGATGTTTTCACATTCTTGGTCGTCATTTGGTCGATTAAAATTTGTTCTCTCAGCCATTGTCGTTGTGGTTTGGCTGGGAACCCACTTACAATACTCCCCGCACCAACATCTCTAAACACGCCACTTTTTGCTGCTACTTTAACGCCGTTACCAATTTTTATGTGGCCCGAAAAACCAGCTTGTCCACCGATCACAACCCCATTTCCAATTTCTGTACTACCTGATATTCCAACCTGAGCAACTATTACGCATCTTTCTCCAATTCGGACGTTATGACCAATTTGTACGAGATTATCAATCATTGTACCTGCTCCGATAACAGTATCAGGACCGGACCCTCGGTCAATGGTAGTGTTCGCACCAATTTCGACGTCGTTCTCTATAATTACGCGGCCTAATTGAGGGACTTTTACGGCTCCTTGTGGCGAAATAGCGAAACCAAATCCGTCCTGCCCAATGCTAGCACCTGGGAAAATTGTAACGTGCTCGCCAACAATACTATGGCTTATAGATACATTGGCGCCAATGTGAGTATTCGCGCCAATTAAACAACCCTCGCCGATAACTGCATTTGCACCAATATAGCAGTTGTTGGCAATTTCAGATCTATCCTGGATTATAGCCCCACTATCGATCGATACATTTGCGCCGATAGCCGCATATTGCGATATTGAACCACGATCAGATGTCTTAGGTAATTGATTTGTAATAGGGTAAAATAATTGAGCAATGCGAGCATATCCGAGGTATGGGTTTTCTGTAACTAACAAGGTAGTCTCTCGCGGGGCCCGTTTTACCATTTCTGATTTCACAACGCAGGCCCCTGCCCTTGTGCTCTCAAATTGATTGACGTATTTCTTATTGTCTAAAAAACTTACGTCTTTCGGGCCTGCTTGTTTAAGTGGTGCAACATTTTCAAAGTGATCAGCCCCAGTATTATTAACGATTTCCGCCTTTGCTTCATCTGCCAAGCGCGTTATTGGTATGGGAGCGGAAACATGAAAGAAACGTTTATCTACCATACTGATTAATCACTAGGCTTTGTGACCGGAACTTTTGTGAGCTCTTTGTTCAAACGTTTTAATACTAGAGCTGTAATATCTAGTTCACGCGCTGCGAGAATAATATCGCTGCGACGTAGAACTATAGAGGCTTTACGATTTTTCGCGATATCTGAAACGATACCGTTCATGTGCTGTTCTACCTTTAGCATCGCCTTCATTTTTGCTTTGTCCAACTGCTGTTTACGTTTTTGCACAAGCTTCTGAACGGCGACTACGCGTTGTTCAAACAAACGTCGCTCTTTGGCAAAGGCTTCCGGCGACAAGATCGTACGCTTTTTAACTAATTCTTGATTCGCAGATCCAAGGGCTTTTTCTTCTTTTTCGATATCGGCTTGATAACCTTTACGATAATTAATAATTTGGTTTCGAATAGTTTTTACCGCGGCGGATGATCTCCTTACCTCTTCAAGATTTAAAATCAATATGTTTGAATGGTATATTTTAGGTTTTGATTCTTTATCCGCATTTTGTGCTATTGCGTTTGTTGATATCAAAACCAAATAAATAACCGAAATCCAACAGCATGGACGAAACTGCACTTTAATCTCCTAGAACTGAGTGCCAAAATTGATACGGAATGTCTCCGTAATGTCGAAATTTTCTTTCACGATTGGAAACCCTAAATCCATGCCGAGGGGGCCGAAGGGTGATCGCCACGTAATGCCAAAACCTGAAGATGCTCGAAGGCTACCCGTATCCTTTGTATTGGAATCTGATGGGTCTACTTTGCCTGAACTACCAAAATCGGTAAATATGCGCCCTTTAACTTCAAATTCTTCTGGGAGACCAAGCGGGAGGTTTAAGGTAACCGTACCGCTATACATCCATTCACCACCTAGGGCATCTTTGGTCGGATTATCTCGAGGACCTACACCAGAAGTTGCAAAGCCACGTAGGTCATCCCCTCCTATAAAATAACGCTCTTGAAACCCGATATCCTTTCCTAGTCCTAGTATATAGCCGGTTTTTCCACCAATGTGAAGGATCCAATCATCAGAAATTGAATAATAATACCCCCCCCTGACTGTATTGCGAAGATGTTTAGCGTTACCCCCCAGGCCAGCAATATCAGTCCTTAACGATGTGGAGAACCCTTCCGTTGGATTCAATCTACTATCGCGAGTATCATAGGTCACAGTGTGGCCGATCTCAGAGATATATTTTGTTCCTACTTCTGCCTTAATAAGAGCTGCGGTACTTAACGACACACTATCAATCTTTGATTTTTTTATTGAATATTGCCAATTCTGGCTAAGGGGCTGTGCAACCCTGTAACCAGTATGAACACGGAGACCGGTTCGACTAGTATTAATAGAACTCGAATCTTGAAGGTCATGACGAGTGTGGAACACATCAATCCCGCCAGAGACTTCTCTTCCCATTAGATAAGGTTCAGTAAATGAAAAATCTATCTGACTTTGTTCTGTAGCCGCGATGACTTTTAATGCTACATTTTGTCCACGACCGAGAAAATTTGATTCGCGAATGCCGAATTCTGCAAGAGCACCCGCTGATGAAGAAAAACCAGCTCCAACTGAAATGGATCCTGTTGATTTTTCTTCAACTTCGACCTTGATAATTGTTTTATCTACAGCGGCACCGCGAATTTTTTCAGCTTTAACTTTACTGAAAAAATTTAGACCTCTAATTCGTTGACGTGAACGACGCATTTTTTCTGAATTGTATGCGTCCCCTTCGACAAGTAAAAATTCACGCCTAATAACTTTATCAAGGGTCCGAAAATTTCCTGAAATATCTATTCGTTCAACAAAAACACGTGCCCCTTCTTTGATGTCAAAAGTTATATTAATTTGTTTAGAATTTCTATTTCTTTTAAGGCGAGGCTTTATATCGACGAATGCATAACCAAGTTCGCCGATTTTGTCAGTCATGGCGTCAATAGCGTCATCTACCTTTGTTACGTCGTACCAGTCACCTTTTACAAGCTCAATAGAACTGTATAGTTGTTCGGGTTTTAAATCTCTTAAATTTGCGTTTATTTTTAAATCACCGATTTTATACCGTGTACCTTCTTCTATTGTATACGTGATGAAAAAATGTTTGCGGTTGGAAGTAAGTTCTGCAATGGCTGAATTTACCCTAAAATCAGCGTAACCTTCGGTTAAATAAAATCGCCGCAATAGTTCGCGGTCGAGGGTTATTCTATTTGGGTCGTATACTGTGCTTGTCGTAAATATTCGGTACCACGCTTCTTCTTTGGTTTCGACTATTTTTCGTAAACTTCTATCGCTGAACTTCCGATTGCCAACAAACCGGACACTCTGCACTCCCGTGCTTTCGCCTTCAGATATCTCATAGACTAGATCCACGCGATTTTGTGGTAGCACAATCACTTTTGGCTCTATGACGATTGCAAATCGACCACTTATTCGATACAGAGAAAGTAGGCGTTTAACATCTGATTGTACTTTCGCACGTGTATAAATCACACGAGGGCGAAGGGAAATTTCAGCTTTCAATGTTTCTGTTTCAAGCAGGTCATTTCCTTCAAACGCTATTCTATTTATTACAGGATTTTCAACAATGTTTACTATTAACTTATTATTTTTACGTAAAATACTTACGTCAGAAAATAGACCTGTAGAAAATAAACTTTTGAGTGAGCGGTCGATCCGCTGCACATCGAATTTATCTCCCTTACGAATAAGTAAATACGATTTGATCGTTTCGGGCTCAATACGTTGAGAGCCTTGAACGACAATTTCGTCGACCACTGCAGATTGGCCTATCTTCTCATTAGCCGTCACATTCTGGACGCTAAGCAAGGTTAGCGCTAGAAAAAAACACCATGATGTTTTTAAGATGCGAGACAAATTCCGCAATGAAACCCCCATTATAACCTTGGCGATTACGTGAAAAGATCTTTTATAATGTCGAATACCCGTAAGTGCACGAGATCATTCCACGTTACAAAAATCACTAAAACCAATACCAGAATCAATCCCAATCGGAAACTGTATTCTTGGGCTTGTGTACTTAATGGTTTCCCACGAATGGCTTCAACCGCATAAAATGCCAAATGTCCCCCATCCAGCATCGGGATCGGGAATAGATTAATTAGCCCTAAATTGACTGAAAGCATTGCCATTAAAAAGATAAGCTTGGTCAACCCCCCTTTCGCCATTTCACCCGAAATTTGCGCAATTCGTAACGGGCCTCCAAGGTCATCAGCAGTCTTATTGCCGGTTATCATGTCGCCGATGTATGAAAGGATATTTAAAGTTAAAGTGGTAGTTTGATTAAGCCCAATCCAAAGGGCCATAAAAGGGTTATGGCGCTCATACAAGAAGTGTTTAGGGCTAGGACGAACACCCAAAACACCAATTGTTTTTTTGATACCCGTATTGTCGTGATATTCACTGAATTTAGGAACTCCGGTAAGTGTTATCGGATGTTCATCACGTAGAATGTGGAACTGTAACTCCTTTCCTGGGTTAGCTATAACAATTTCGCGAAGTTCAGAAAAAAACATAATTTCTTTATCATTAATTGCTATTATTCTGTCCTCATTTTTAAAGCCAGCCTCGCTAGCTGCCGTATTCGGTATGATTTCCCCAAGCACCGCCAAAGGCTTGGGTGTCCCCTCAAACATGGCCAAGGCTGCAAAGATTAAAATTGCAAAAACAAAATTTACTATAGGACCTGCCGCAACTATTGAAGAACGTTGCGCTAGGGATTTTTGATTAAATGAAACTTTTAGCTCTTCGTCAGTGAGCCGGTCGTGCGAACTATTTTCTTCGGTAGTTGGATCTTCGCCAAACATTTTCACATAACCGCCGAGTGGGATTAGTCCAATTTTCCACCTCGTTCCCATTTCATTTGTCCATCCAAAAACCTCTGGTCCAAAACCAATGGAGAAAACTTCAACTCGTACCCCGTTTCGTCTAGCTACCCAATAGTGCCCCCATTCATGTACGTAAATGAGAACTGTTAGAACGAATAGGAAAACGATTATATAGTACCAAGTAAAGTTAAGAAGTCCCATTTAATCAGACCTTTGCAAGATATGGGTTGATTTGTAAAATATGGGTCGAAGTGGTTTTTAACCTTCAGATTGTCAAAGTATTGAAGATGCGAATTCGCGAGCTTCTGTGTCAGCTGAAATTACATCGTCCAGTGAATTAATATTAGTTATAGTTAGATTTTGAAGTGCTTTATCAACATTTTCCGCGATATCAAGGAAATTAATCTCACCTGTAAGAAACTTATGAACCGCAATTTCGTTTGCTGCATTAAGAATGGTTGGTGCGGATCCCCCTGCTATTAAAGCTTCACGGGCCAGAAGCAGAGAAGGAAATTTATCTATATCCGGCGTTTCGAATGTTAGAGTTCCAATCTCTGCCAGAGATAGTCTTTGCGATGGTGTTTCCATACGTTCGGGCCAAGATATTGCGTATGCAATGGGTGTGCGCATATCAGGGGTTCCTAATTGGGCGAGTACGGAGCCATCTATGTACTCTACCATACTATGGATAACTGATTGAGGGTGGATCAAAATCTCTATTTGCGGCTCTTCTACTGGAAACAGATGGTACGCTTCAATTAATTCAAGCCCTTTGTTCATCATAGTTGCTGAATCAATCGATATTTTCGCTCCCATTTTCCAATTTGGATGAGCAACAGCCTCGGTCGATGTAGCGAGGGACATCTGCTTTTTAGTAAAATTTAAGAACGGTCCTCCCGATGCCGTTAAAATAATTTTTTCTACCTTCTTTTCTTGCTTAAAATCAAAAACTTGAAAAATAGCACTGTGTTCTGAGTCAACGGGTAATAAGGTTGCTCCGTATTTTTCCACTTCCTCCGTAAAAAGTGCTCCTGCAGATACTAAACATTCTTTATTTGCGAGGCCTATAGTGGCTCCGCGGCGTACGGACTCTAGAGTAGGGGCTAGTCCAGCTGCTCCGACAATTGCCGCTATTATTCTCTCACTTGGGAGAGCCGCTGCTTCTATTAGGCCACGGGGACCAGCGGCAACTACTGTATTGGTTCCAGCAAGTGCATTTTTTAGATCGTTGTATAGATTAGGATTAGCGATTACGGCCAACCTTGCATTTAATTGCCGGGCTTGCTTGGCGAGTAAGTCAACATTATTGTTAGCACTAAGTGCTTGGACTTTAAATTTTTTAGGTGCGTGGTTAATTAAGTCTACAGTGTTGCATCCAATAGAACCAGTGGAACCAAGTATACTGATGGTTTTTGGCAAGGTGTTTTCCATTTGGTCAATTGCGCTTACTAAAGCCATACCAGTAAAACCTCACCGCTAATTTCCTGCCCCAACCAGCAGACAATAGAGGCTGCTAAAAGTCCATCCACGCGGTCAAAAAGTCCCCCGTGGCCAGGTAGTATAGAGCCCATATCTTTCTTACCGAACCGACGTTTAAACCAAGATTCAAGTAGATCTCCGGCTTGCGATACGGCACCTAATGTGGCGGAAAAAAAAGTCAATTGCCAAAGATTTTCCTTCCCTAAATATATAGCGACTAGAAAACCCATAATACTTGCTCCAATCAGAGCCCCAAGAAAGCCTGCCCAAGTTTTTTGAGGGCTAAGCGTCGGCGCTATTTTAGGACCACCAACCTTTCTTCCAACAAAATAAGCAAAAATATCTGCAAACCACACTAAACCGAAAAGCCAATATATTGTGATGATACCGTGGTTACCGGAAGCACGAAGCTTTATGACACAAATTACGGCTAATGCCATATAAATCGAGCCTGTAATTGTCCAAAAAGCGTTGCCATTACATGTTCGATACAGTTCGAATACAAGTATAGCGCAGGCAATCAATATTAAAATTTCAAAAAAGGGCCGACCGAAGAAAATTGCCAATAGGACAGGTGGAAGAAGCAGACTGGCGGAAACCAGCCGGATACCAAGATCAGACGGGATTTTATCAGTTTCTTGTTGTGCCATAACGACGATCGCGAGCCTGGAATAGTTTTAGCGAGTGGACAAGGTCATCTTCGGAAAAATCGGGCCAGTGGTTATCTATAAAAACAAACTCAGTATAAGCTAATTGCCAAAGTAGAAAGTTACTTATTCTTTTTTCCCCACCAGTTCGGATTAAGAGATCGGGATCGGGTATGTTTTCGGTATATAAATGATCGCTAATAAGATTTTCGGAAATCTCGCTTGGGCTTAACTGTCCATTTGCAGCCTGTTCAGCAATCTGCCGGATGGCCCGCGTGATTTCGGCTCGGCTACCGTAGCTTAACGCAATAGTTAGTATTAAACGTGTATTTTTTTTAGTCTGCTGTTCAGCTTCATTAATCAAAACGACAATATCATTATCTAGTTTCTGGCGGTCTCCTATCACATTTAGACGTACCTTTTGTTTGTCGAGTTCTTTAATCTCTTGTTTTAGATACAGTCGTAATAAGCGCATTAAATCTTTCACTTCTTCTGCAGGACGGTTCCAATTTTCAGATGAAAACCCAAAAAGTGTAAGATATTTTATTCCATGGGAAATTGCTCCTTCCACACTGCGTCTCACAGCGTCGGCACCTTTTTGATGCCCAATTGTTCTTGGTAACCCCCGTGCCTTTGCCCATCTTCCGTTGCCATCCATAATGATAGCAACGTGAAATAATTCTGCGCGGCCTTGTTCATCCTGAGTGCATAATTGTTTTGATGATGATATCAACTTATCATACCTGCATTATCTCGATGTCTTTATTGGCTAACGCTTCGTCAAGTTTGCTGATGAATTCATCTGTTAATTCTTGTATTTCATCTGCAAAATTGTGTTGGGCATCTTGGGAAATTAAACCATCTTTTTCGGCCTTTTTGATATCATCCATGGCATGGCGTCTGATATTGCGGACTGCTACCCGTGCTTCCTCCGCGTACTTAGCGGCAACCTTAGTTAATTCAGTACGGCGCTCTTCTGTTAATGCCGGGATTGGGATCCTAATGACTTGACCTTCAGTTGCTGGATTAAGACCAAGGCCTGATTCCATGATCGCTTTTTCTACAAATTGCACCAAACTTTTATCCCAAACTTGAATTGACAATAATCTGGGTTCAGGTGCGCTAATTGTTCCCACTTGGCTCATGGGCATTTCGCTTCCATAAGCATTTACCTGTAGCGGTTCCAATAAAGCAGTAGAGGCGCGCCCGGTCCGAAGTCCGGAAAATTCCTCCTGGAGTACTACCAGGGCGCGGTTCATGCGATGGCGGATATCTTTTTTAGTCGAATCAAAATCTGTAAATTTCGTCATTTCATCTCCATATCATCGCAAAATGATTTTCTTTATTCACTAACGACCGTGAATACACCCTTTCCATTTACGACTTTTCTTAATGCCCCAGCTTGATGAATAGAAAAAACAATAATTGGAATTTTATTTTCACGTGATAAGGCAATGGCTGATGTATCCATTACACGTAGATCACGAGCTATAACATCATCGTAGCTCAATTTTTTAAAACGCTGTGCTGTTTCTGATTTTTTAGGATCGGTATCATAGACGCCATCTACTTGAGTTCCTTTGATTACGGCATCGCAATTCATTTCCGCTGCACGCAACGCGGCCGCTGTATCTGTTGTGAAAAACGGATTTCCAGTACCAGCTGCAAAAATTACTATTCTTCCTTTTTCCATATGGCGGAGAGCACGGCGTCTGATGTAGGGCTCGCATATATTAGCCATAGGAATCGCAGACTGAACGCGCGTGGGGACTCCTTTAGTCTCGAGAACACTTTGGACAGCAAGAGAATTTATTACAGTGGCTAGCATACCCATGTAGTCGCCACTGGCTCACTCGATCCCTGTTTTTACACCGGATATGCCCCTAAATATATTGCCAGCTCCGATTACAATGCAGATTTGAATATCTTCACTGTGAACGTCTCGGATGTCGTGGCAAATGCGATCCACTGTGTCCGCATCAAGACCAAATTCACGGCCACCCATCAAGCCTTCGCCTGAAAGTTTTAAAAGAATTCGACGGAATTTTTTATTAGTGGCCATTTAGAACTCTTTTTGAGTGCTTAGTTATGTCTCTCTAATATCAATATCCAAAGAGATTTTTAGTTTACACTATGAATTGCTATTGCCAACGCTAGTACTTCTTATATTTAGGTCCTTTAACTGTTCGCAGCGGCGGCGACCTCAGCCGCAAAGTCTTCTTCTTTTTTCTCTATACCTTCACCCAAAACTAACAGTTTAAAGCCAGTTAAAGTTATTGATGTTTTAAGATCATTTTCGGCATTTTCTAATATTTGCGAAACTTTGCTCTCTCCGTCGATCACAAAGGTTTGTTCGAGAAGACAAACTTCTTCAAAGTATTTCCTGAGGCGACCTTCCACCATTTTATCTATAATTTCACTGGGTTTACCAGATTCTCGAGCTTGTTCGTAAAAAATAGAGCGTTCGCGTTCAATTATATTTTCATCAAGGTCATCGCGAGCACTAGCTATCGGTTTGCTTGCTGCAATGTGCATTGCAAGCTGCTTCCCTAGTTCTTGTAATTTCTCAATATCGCCATCTGACTCGAGTGCCACTAGGACGCCGATCTTTCCTAGACCTGGTACTACAGCCCCGTGTAAGTAACTAGCTAAGACTCCGTTATTTACAGCTAATGTTTTAGCGCGACGTAGCAACATATTCTCACCTATAGTTGCTATTTGGTGCGCTATTTCATCGTCTACGGTGCGTCCTGTTTCAGGGTATGCGGAATTTTTTATGGTCTCAATATTATCACCAGAAGCTAGAGCCACACTGGTTACATTAGAAACAACGTTTTGAAAGCTTTCATTCCTACCAACAAAGTCAGTCTCGGTATTTATTTCCACCATCGCACCCGAATTATTTTTAACTACTAAGCCAATCAGACCTTCTGAAGCAGCGCGGGCCGCTTTTTTTGCTGCGGCAGCTAGCCCTTTGGTGCGGAGCCAGTCTACGGCGTTTTCAATATCACCGCTATTTTTAGTCAGCGCCTTTTTGCAATCCATCATACCGGCGCCGGTTTTCTCGCGGAGCCTTTTTACAAGATCAGCTGTTATCTCTGGCATTATGATCCTCTAACTTACTTAAATGTTTGATTTTTATTCTTTCCGCTCATCGGTTATGGTTACAAACCTAATTAGGTTAATTTCATTACTGAGCTTTTTCCTCTGATTTCTGGCTGTCTTCCTTTTTTTTATCAGTTTGTGTTCTTTCTGGTGTATTATCAATTGCTCCATTTTCTGATACACCCTTATTAGCGTCGTCAATTATTTCGCTTTTTAGGACTAGCTCTTCATCAGGGGCTTTTTCGGCCTCTCCAAGATCACCGCCGCCGTCGGTAACTTCATCTTGAAGCCCTGCAAAGACAGCGCTAGCGACTAAGTCGCAATAAAGCTGAATGGCTCGCAACGCATCATCATTGCCGGGAATTGGATAATCTATTCCTTTTGGACTAGAGTTTGAATCAATAACAGCAATTACAGGGATTCCTAGTTTGTTAGCTTCGGCAACTGCTATATCTTCTTTATTTGTATCAATTACAAATAGTATATTGGGGAGTCCTCCCATTTCTTTTATCCCACCAAGCGCGCGCTCGAGTTTATCGCGTTCTCTAGTTAGGTTGAGGACCTCTTTTTTAGTGAGACCCTCAGTTTCTCCAGACAACTGATCATCGAGAAAGCGCAGGCGTTTAATGGAATTGGAAATAGTTTGCCAATTTGTCATCATGCCACCCAGCCATCGATGATTGACGTAATATTGTCCACATCGCTTCGCTGTCTCTGATATCTTAATGCTCGCTTGACGTTTGGTGCCGACGAATAATACCCGTCCCCCTGAGGCGACTGTCTTGGTTACCGCGTCTAGAGCTTGATGTAGCATTGGAACTGTTTGTTGGAGGTCTATGATGTGAATATTGTTACGTTCCCCAAATATATAAGGAGCCATCTTAGGGTTCCAACGACGGGTATTATGTCCAAAGTGTACCCCAGCTTCTAATAACTGGCGCATAGTAAACGAAGGCGCTGACATTTTCTTTTCCTTCTCCGGTTGAGCCTCCGCAGACATTGGTTCCGAAATATAGAACACCGGAACGGCCGGTGAATAGGTTGTATTCACGACCGTGTGTCTGCGTGCGATTTACTGGGTTTTACGGGGTAGCTTCCTGGTATGCAAGAAATTTTACTTAAATTTAGGTTTCGCTCAGTGTGTTTCGAATGTTTCAATATTTATCACACCGGGTAGGTTTCTAAGAGCTAATTGGGCATCTGCCGTAAGCGCATAGTGCTGAGCCAATTCAAGCTCGACATGCCAATGAGTATTATCAGGACGTGTATTAATGCGAACTTTACCTTGTCCTGGTTGCTGATCAGCTAAAATATTTTGTATACTTGGTACAGCCGTGGGTTCAGCAATTACAATCCTTACGTTTTCGCTGTTAATTGCGGTAAATTTGTCTAGCGATAGAAACTGGTTAGCAAGCAGCTTTATCTCGCCAGCGCTTTCCTTTTGAACGGTGGTTTTGATCAATAAAGAATTACCTACTTCTAATAATTCATTTGCCAAAGCTAACGTTTCTGAAAAAGCAGTTACTTCAAATGAACCAGAAGGATCAGTAAATTGGATAAATGCATACTTGTTACCTTTTGAAGATGTTCTTTCTTTTTTGGCCATTAACGTGCCGGCTAAAGTAAGTATTCGCGAGGATTGGCTCATTAATGCTTTCTGGGATGAAACTACATTCAAGCTTTTTAGTTTTCCAGAATAGCCATCTATAGGGTGAGAGGAAAGGTAAAACCCGGTCGAAGTAAATTCCTGGCGGAGCCTTTCCATAGGGGACCAATCCGTCACGATAGGTAAATCTAATATACTCCTTGGCGATAATTCGCCTGAAAACAATCCTATCTGGTTACTTTGCCGCTCATCATGTGCAGCGTTTGCGTGGTGGATTATTTTTTCGACACCATTGTGTATTTGATACCGATTAGACTCTATACAATCGAAGGCTCCCGCAGAAGCTAGGTATTCCAATTGCCTTCTATTAAGAGTTTTTGCATCAAGTCGTTCTGCAAAATTAGTTATATTAGTATAAGGGCCTCTCTTTTGCCGTTCTTTGACTAATGCGGTCATAGCTCCTTCGCCAACATTTTTAAGTGCAGTTAACGCGTATCGGATACCTTTTTTACCATTTGCGGTTTCTAGCTTAAAGACTGTTTCAGACCTGTTGATGTTCGGTCCTAGAAGCGGAATTTTCAGGCGTTTTAATTCTTGTAGAAAGACACTTAGTTTTTCAGTGTTTCCCCGGTCAAGTGTCATTGATGCTGCTAAAAACTCTGCAGGATAGTTCGCTTTCATATATGCCGTTTGATAAGCTATTAGTGCATACGCCGCTGCATGTGATTTGTTAAATCCATAGCCAGCGAATTTATCAACTTGGTTAAAGATTTTATTAGCGTCGTCATTATCCACACCTTTTGCTTTAGCACCATCGATGAATGCTTGCCGCTGTCTATCCATCTCTGATTGGATTTTTTTTCCCATGGCTCGGCGTAATAAATCGGCACGACCAAGAGTAAATCCAGCTAGCTCTTGCGCTATCTGCATCACTTGTTCCTGATAGATCATTATGCCAAACGTTTCTTTGAGTATTGGTTCTAGAATAGGGTGCAGATACTCCGGGGTTTCGGTTTTATGCTTTCGACTTACGTAGCTAGGGATGTTGTCCATAGGACCGGGTCTATATAGAGCCACAACAGCAATTATGTCTTCAAATTTATCTGGTTGCATGCTTCTAAGTACATCTCTCATACCACTACTTTCTAGTTGGAATACGCCAGTAGTTTCACCTTTTCCAATCATTTTATAGGTTTGGGGATCATCGAGAGGGATTGTTTCTAGATTGAAGTTTGCCTGAGAATTGCGCACTAGTTGTTCGGTGGTTGAGAGTACGGTTAAGGTCTTGAGACCGAGAAAATCGAACTTTACTAGGCCTGCTAGCTCAACATATTTCATATTAAAACCAGTCACTGGCATATTTGAACGAGGATCGTAGTAAAGTGGTATTAATTCGTCTAATGGTCTATCTGCTATGACCAAGCCTGCAGCATGGGTTGAAGCATGCCGGTAAAGTCCTTCGAGTTTTTTAGCAATATTAAATAATTTTTTTATATTAGGGTCTTCTGAGATCAATTTCCTTAATTGCGGTTCACTATTGATAGCTTGATGTAGGGTAAGTGGATTTGCCGGATTATTTGGTACTAATTTACAAATTTTATCAACGTAACCATAGGGTATTTCCAACACACGGCCGCAATCCCGTAATACTGCTCGAGCTTGCAGTTTTCCAAATGTAATTATTTGTGCCACGTGATTTTGCCCGTATTTATTCTGTACGTAGCGAATTACCTCATCTCTTCGGTCCTGGCAAAAATCGATATCGAAATCGGGCATAGATACGCGCTCTGGATTTAGAAAACGCTCAAACAATAGCCCCCACTTCAAAGGATCAAGATCTGTTATCTGTAGAGCCCACGCTACTAGTGAACCCGCTCCGGAACCTCTACCTGGACCAACAGGAATTTTATTTTTCTTTGCCCATTTTATGAAATCGGCGACGATCAGGAAATACCCAGCAAATCCCATTTGAATAATTATATCTAATTCGAATTGTAAACGCTGCCGATATGGTATAGCAGCATTTTCGGAATCGCATTTGTCTATACAGTTTATTAAAACTTGAGTGGTGAGCCTCTCCTCTAGTCCAGTCTTTGCTTGGCTTTTTAACTCATCATTCTCGCCTCGCCCTGTATTGCAGGTATAGGGTGGCAGCATGGGTTTGTTTGGGGAAACCTTATAGGAGCAGCGTTGCGCTATTACGACGGTATTGTCCACCGCCTCAGGGAGATCTGAAAAGAGGTCCCGCATTTCACTTACGGATTTGAAATAATGTTCTCGTGTTAACTGCCGTCTATCCGCTTCTGAAAGATAGGAACTGTCTGAAATACACATAAGTACTTCATGCGCTTCATGCATATCTACAGTAGAGAAAAACACCTCATTGGTGGCAACCAAAGGAATGTCGAGTGAATACGCTAGATCAAGAAGCCCTGGTTCCGTTTGCTCTTCTACATGGCGGCCGTGTCTATGAAGTTCTATATATAACCTGTCTCCAAAAGCTGAGAGTTGTCTTGATAAAAATTCTCTAGCTTGTTTAGTTTTTCCTTCGATAAGTAGTTGACCTATGGGACCCGTTGGACCGCCGCTGAGGGCTATAATTCCCTCAGAGTAGTGCTCCAAAATACTATACGTAACTTGTGGGGTATCGGTGTTGTCACGCTCCAAATAAGCTTGTGATATCAATTTGAGAAGGTTTCGGTATCCGATTTGGTTTTTAGCTAAGAATACCATTGGGCTAAAGCGATTATTATCTAAGTCACCGATATTTAGCTCACAACCTACGATCGGCTGGACTCCTTTGCTAGAAGCTGTTTCGGAGAATTCTAGAGCCCCGAACATATTACTTTTATCGGTTATAGCCACAGCAGGCATATCATATTCGGTGCATAGTCTAACTATGTCCTCAATATGGATAGCACCTTCAGATAGGGAGTAAGCGGAATGGATCCGTAGATGGACAAAATTGGCACATGACATAATATTTGAGGATTTCACAATCTGATCAAAATGTCACTAGATGTTGTGTATATTATTATAATTATCCACAACATTTTTAAAAAATGTTGATAATTGTCTCCTGTATGACGCTGGTTCTAATTTTTAGTGACTTAACACTTATGTGAGCGTTTAAATTAAAGTGTGTGAAAGCTATGCGTAAAATGGGTATAGTTTTAGCGATTTACTTTACGGATTAATTTTGTTCGAAGATTTGATAATGCCACATGATGGAGAAGAATTTACCGAACCACCAAGTGACCCTGCCCTGAGGGTAAAGGCGCTGGAGAGCTTACTAGTTGAGAAAGGCTTAGTGGATCTTGAAGCCCTTGATGTGTTGATAGATACTTACGAGCATAAAGTCGGACCACGAAATGGTGCGCGTGTTGTGGCACGGGCGTGGGTTGATCAAGAATTTAAGTTATCTATTCAGAAAGATTGCTCTGCTGCTGTAAAGAAGGTATTTGGCTTTCAAGGGCGCCAAGGCGAGCATATAGTTGCTGTTGAAAATACATCCAAAATCCATAATGTCGTCGTTTGTACTCTCTGTTCATGTTATCCGTGGACGGTATTGGGTCTGCCTCCAGTATGGTATAAATCTGCACCATACCGTGCCCGTTTGGTGCAAGACCCACGGGGAGTACTAGCTGAATTTGGAACTTGTATCCCAGAAGAAAAGGATATTCGGGTATGGGACTCAACTTCAGAGGTGCGATATCTAGTGATCCCAGAACGCCCTATTGGTACTGAGGGCTGGACTGAGGAGAAACTTAGTATGCTTGTTACTCGAAATGCAATGATCGGGGTAGAGTTTGCTAAGGAGGCATCGTCGTGAATGGCGGACATGATCTTGGCGGGCAGCATGGCTTTGGTCCAATAAATCCAGAATTGGAAAAGAAATCCATATTTCATCATGAGTGGGAACGCCGTGCTTTTGCGATTACTTTAGCCTGTGGGTTTCTGGGCAAGTGGAATATTGATGAAGCGCGTCACGCACGTGAATTTCAAAATCCTGTGAAATATCTGACTAACAGTTATTATCAGAACTGGCTCTATGGTCTTGAAACGCTTCTTGTCAAAAAGGGCCTTATAACAGAACAAGAATTGCTGTCGGGAAAGAGTCATCAGTCAAATAATGGACGCTCAGTACCTGGAGCAGAAAGGGTCAGAGAAATTCTTGCTTCTGGTGGTCCAACGAATATCGAAGATGCGAGGGTGCCTAGATTCCAGTATGGCCAACAAGTTAAAGTTTGTAATGATCATCCTATAGGTCATACACGTATGCCACGCTATACGCGCGGGTGTGAGGGTGTAATTGATCGATTGCATGGGGTACATGTATTCCCTGACAAGAACTCTGTAGGAGAAGTTGATGGAGAGTATTTGTATAATGTGCGGTTTGAAGCAGAAGCACTTTGGGGTGAACCTCATAAGGGGCAGGGTTCAGTCCATGTCGACCTATGGGAACCGTATCTAGAAGAGACTTGATTACAATCATAGACTATAAGTTTTAATGAATAAAAAAGCGTACGATTTAGAAGAACCAGTCTTTGATGAGCCTTGGCAGGCGCAGGTCTTTGCTTTGGCGGTAAAGCTTTCAGAAGACGGCCTATTCACTTGGAAACAGTGGACTGCTGCCATTAGTTACGAAATTCAAAATGCGCAGATATCTAGTGATCCTGATCTTGGGGATACATATTACGAGCACTGGCTTAATGCACTCGAAAGGTTAGTTTACGCAAAAGGCGTGTTAAACATTGATGAGATGACGGAGCGGAAGGAAGCGTGGCGAAAAGCCTACCTTCAAACCCCTCACGGTATTGCTGTTCAATTAAAAAAAACTTAGGCGGCTACAAGGCTACCTTGTTCAAGCTTTAGCGTACGATCCATTCGTGCAGCAATAGTTGGGTTATGAGTTGCGATTAATGCGGCCATTCCTGAACCACGCACTAACTTCAAAAGTAACATGAATACTTCGTCTGCTGTTGAGGGATCGAGATTGCCGGTGGGTTCGTCTGCGAGCAGTAGCTTTGGTGTACAGGCGATAGCCCGGCCAATGGCTATTCTCTGTTGCTCTCCTCCGGAAAGTTTTGCAGGACGGTGTTTTGCTCGATCTGACAAGCTTAACCATGAAAGAATTTCTTCAGCACGTCCGTTGGCTTCATTTTTAGGGAGTCCGGCAAGTATTTGTGGTATTACAATGTTTTCATGTGCAGTAAACTCGGCTAATAAATGGTGATATTGGTAGACAAACCCAAGTGAGTTTCGCCTAATTATGGATCTTTCATAATCGCTGAGTCTCGTGCAGTTTTGACCAGTGATTGATACTCCACCGTTAACAGGAGTTTCCAAAAGACCTGCAATTTGTAGTAGAGTGGATTTACCTGCGCCGGATGGCCCGGTCAGAGCGACGATTTCGCCAGGCATGATTGTTAGCTCTATGTTGATCAGAATTTTTAGTTTTTGTGCGTTTGGACCAAATGTATGATTTACATTACTGAGTTCTAACACGGGTTCATGGTTGCGCATAAATTGTGTACCTACAGTGGTATTTATAAAAAGCCATTATTCATAGCGAAGTGCATCAGCGGGGTCTATATGCGCGGCACGCCATGATGGATATACAGTTGCTGCTAGCGATAAAGTAAGTCCCATAATAACAACTGCAACCACCTCCCCTGGGTCAACCACTGCGGGTAGCTTAGAAAGAAAATATATTTCAGCTGCGAATAGTTCAGTGCCCGTAAGGTTCTGGATCCATTGACGAATTATCTCAATATTATTGGCGAAAGATAACCCAAGTGTAAAACCAGCTAGTGTGCCAATTGTTCCAATACTTGCGCCGGCAATGAAAAATATCCTCATTATCATGCCTCGCGTTGCGCCCATAGTTCGCAGAATAGCAATGTCTCGTCCTTTATCTTTGACCAACATGATCATTGAAGAAATAATATTAAAAGCGGCAACAAGGATAATAAGTGTTAGAATTAAAAACATAACGTTTCTTTCCACTTGAATGGCATTGAAGAAACTAGAGTTGGCTTGCTGCCAGTCATGAACCTTTACCTCTCCATTAAGTGCTAAAACTATTGTTTCCGATAGTTCTGGTGCTTGGCTGGGATCGTAGGTAAAAACCTCTAAATTGGTAACAGCTTTTTTAGTTCTAAAATATAGCTGGGCTGCAGAAAGGGGCATAAATACAAAGCCAGAGTCGTACTCAAACATACCAATATCAAACGTAGCTGCTACACGATAGGCTTTTAATCTTGGCATTGTACCAAAAGCTGTAGTCGCTCCTTTAGGTGAAATAAGAGTAATCTTATCTCCGATATTTACACCTAGCTTAGCCGCCATACGGTGTCCGATAAGCACTGAGTTTGGGTCTTTTACGTGTTTAAGCTCACCGGAGACTATGTTCTTTGCAATAATTTCCTTTTTTAGTAAATCACTGGTCCGAAGACCACGAACGATAGCGCCGGTCGAAGCTCTGCTTGTTGAAACCATCACTTGACCTTCAATCATTGGTGTTACTGACACCACTCCTTTAACACTTTTCAAAGTAGTAGCTAACTTGTCAAACTGACTCAAATACCCTTGGCTAGCGTATACGCTCAAGTGCCCATTGAGTCCTAGAATGCGGGTGAGCAGCTCTTCACGAAATCCGTTCATTACTGCCATAACTATAATCAAGGTGGCCACTCCAAGTGTAATACCTAGAAGGGAGAACCACGCGATAACTGATATAAATCCCTCCTGACGTCTGGCACGTAGGTATCGAAAAGCTACCATCCATTCAAAGTGACTGAACACTTGTGCTTTACTCCAATCAATCCAAAAGTCGTGTAAGCGCACTTTCCATGCTAATTTCTTCGCGCTCCCCTGAGATACGATTTTTTAGTTCGACGCTGCCAGTCTTTATTCCTCTCGGACCGACGATCAATTGCCACGGTAGTCCAATAAGATCCATATCAGCAAATTTAGCTCCGGGCCGAGCTTCTCGATCATCGTAAATTACTTCAATCCCTGCGCAATCAAGATCATTGTAGGCTTTTTCGCATGCTACAGTGCAGTCACGGTCGCTGATATTGAGGTTTATGAGGCCAACCTTAAAGGGTGCAACAGCTTTCGGCCAAATTATTCCTTTATCGTCGTGCGATGCTTCAATAATAGCGCCAACAAGTCTAGAAACACCTATGCCATATGATCCCATTTCTACAGCGATTTCTTCACCCTTTGGGCCGGATACTTTGGCTCCTAATTTCTCTGAATATTTGGTGCCAAAATAGAAAATATGCCCTACCTCAATACCACGTGCTGTCCGTACATCATCCCCAAGTGCTTTTTCGATTGCTGGATCACGTTTATCGTCTGTTGCAGCATACTTTTCAGTATACCGGTGAATTACGGGTTGGAGGTCTTGATTGTAATCAATATCTTGGCACGAGAGATCCATTTCTAGATATTGGCGGTGGCATGCAATTTCGCTTTCACCTGTATCAGCAATTATTAAGAATTCATGGCTCATATTTCCGCCAATGGGGCCGGTATCAGCAGTCATAGGTATTGCTTTAAGGCCAAGACTAGCATACGTTTTAAGGTAAGCGATAAAATATTTATTATAGGAACAACGTGCTTCTTCGCTATTAATATCAAAAGAATACGCATCTTTCATCAGGAACTCGCGTCCACGCATAACTCCAAAACGAGGTCGAATTTCGTCGCGAAATTTCCACTGAATGTGATAGAGAAGTTGCGGGAGATCTTTATAGCTTCGGATAGAGTTGGCAAAGATCTCGGTCACCAGTTCTTCGTTGGTAGGGCCGTAGAGCATATCCCGTTCATGTCGGTCAATTATACGCAGCATCTCAGGTCCATAATCATCGTAGCGTCCACTTTTGCGCCAGATATCTGCGGGTTGGATAGTTGGCATTAATATCTCCTGATTACCCATAGAATTTTGTTCTTCGCGAACGATTGCTTCAATTTTTTTAAGGACTCGTAAACCGAGGGGTAACCACGAGTAGATACCAGCGGATGACTGCCGGATCATGCCTGCGCGTAGCATTAGGCGGTGTGAAATCACTTGGGCCTCCCCGGGGTTCTCTTTTAGGGTCGGCAGGAAATATTTACTTAAGCGCATATACTGGCTCCATGTCGACTTTGCTATAATATTAAGACACTTAAGCCGCAATCTAGGGAATGCGAAGGGGCTTGTCTACGGCTCGACTCAATTTAACTAGGCGTCTGTGTTGAAGTATGCATAGAATTTGTGATTGGTACTTAAAAGTAATCAATGTAGACAAGGCATTATATGTTTTGTTTTCTATTGTAGTCTAATAAGGACGATAACTTAACTACCTCTAATGAAAGCAACACGGCTCCTAGGAGCCGTGTTGAAATTATGTTTAACCGATATTAATTGGCTTATTTTAATTCGTATTTTTTCATATCCATAGTAATTCTATCCCTGGGAAACGCGGGGTTTGCTAGAAAAAGGTCAATGGATTGAACAGCATTAGAATTGGTAATATGCAAAGAAAACTCAAATAGATTGTTGCAAAAGATATTCTCATCTTCTCGTTCCACTTCTGTGGTCTATTATAAATTTCATCCCAACCTATGTCAGATGCTTTAAAAACCAGTTAATAAATTAGATCAGGTTTATTATAATAATATTTATGCTCTCACTTTGACTACGCAGTGGAGAATGTGGTTCCAAATCTACTTCGTGTATAAACTTGCTTGCGAAAGTTAGAGCGCTGACATGATAGCATTGCTATAGCGGTGATTATGAATTTTTCACGAATAATTTGTATCTGAAAGACAGAAACGTTCAAGCTTCTTCCAACTCGATAAGGGTACCACTAAAATCTTTTGGGTGTAGAAATAACACAGGTTTGCCGTGGGCCCCTATTCGTGGCCTCCCCTCATCTATAAGATGTGCGCCTTCATTTCTAAGGTGGAGACTAGCAAGCACGATATCATCAACCTCAAAACAGAGATGGTGTATGCCCCCGGAGGGATTTTTTTCCAAAAAGCTATGCAATGGAGAATCTTTTCCAAGTGGCTCAAGAAGTTCAATTTTGGTGTTTGGTAGCTCAACAAAAATTACGGTCACACCATGCTCTGGTTGTTCCTTGGGTTCCGAAATTTTAGCGCCAAGTGTAGATTTGTAATTGTCCGCTGCTTCTTTGAGATTCGGAACAGCTATAGCGACGTGGTTTAGTTGACCAATCATACTTTACTATCCTCAATCGATTCGGACCAGATGTATCCGGACGACCGGACGTTTACCTAGTGTTGAATGAAGAGTGCGTCGCGCTGTAACACGCGCTTCTTCACTAACAAACTTGTCATCTCTAAGTTGTGTAGATTGCAGTTTAGATAATGCTTTTTTAACTGCAAGGCGAACTTGACACAAACTTGGGTCATTATCATCTTCTACTAGGCCTGTAGTTGAAATTTCTATTTCCCCATTTAAATCAATTCCCTTCATTATCAGAGTAATAACTGCGAAACCATTCCACATTGTCCGAGTGCGGCTGCGGAGAACTTCTCCATCGATAGGTATAATACGGTTACCATCTACAACTAGGCGGCCGGATGGTACATGGTCAACTATCGTCGGATGACCCGGCGCTAGACGCATGACCATTCCGTTTTCGATAACCTGTGTATATGGAACTTGGCAATTTTTGGCTATTTTTGCATGTTCTTGAAGATGCTTGAATTCTCCATGTACAGGTACTGCTATTTGTGGACGAACATAGTGATACATTTGAGTAATTTCGTCTCGAGCAGGATGTCCAGAAACGTGGATTAAAATATCCTCAGCGGTGACTACATCAATGCCAAGCTTTATTAAATTATTTTGCAATTGGTTAATTGCGGATTCATTCCCTGGGATAATTCGGGAAGAGAAGATAACTCGATCACCAGCTTCCAATTTGATGCGGGAATGATCATTGTTAGCGATTCGGGCAAGTGCAGCTCGGGGTTCACCTTGACTACCAGTACAGATAATAAGAACTTTGTCACCGGGTATGCTTCCTGCTTCTTCTTCGTCTAAAAATGCCGGGGTTTCTGCGAGATAGCCATTTTCACGTGCTGCATTAGTAATTCGTCTAAGAGAGCGGCCGGCTAATACTACCTTACGACTATTTTCTTTAGCTACGGCAGCGATAGTTTGAAGTCGCGCAATATTGCTAGCGAAGCATGCAACCGCAACTCGGCCCTTATAACCAGTAACCAACTTGGAAAGATTATCATAAATGTCAGATTCGGACCCGGAGCTACCTTGTGAAAAGACATTAGTGGAGTCGCAAACCATAGCTAGTATACCGCTATCTCCAAAGTGTCGGAGGGTATCTTCATCAGCAACTGGACCGACGATAGGGTCTGGGTCAAATTTCCAATCACCGGTGTGCATCACAGTTCCAGCTGGTGTAGTAATAGCTATAGCATTGGGTTCTGGTATTGAATGGGTTAGCGTAATTAACTCCATTTTGAATGGACCAATATTGAAATTACCTGCAAGTGGCACCTCTATAATTTTGACCTTTTCAGCAAAATTAGTTTCGGCAAGTTTGCGACGTAAGACTGACAGTGTGAATGACGTTGCAAAGATAGGGCACTTAAGTTTTGGCCAAAGGTATTGTACTGCACCGATATGATCCTCGTGAGCATGGGTTAAAACAATTCCTAGTAACCGTTTTCGATGCTGTTCGATAAAAAGGGGGTCTGGTAGAATAACCTCAACTCCCGGCAGATCTCCCTTTGAGAAAGTGACCCCGAGATCCACAATTATCCAATCTTTGTTATCCTTATGACCGTAACCATAAAGATTTAGGTTCATGCCAATTTCGCCGGCACCACCAAGCGGGATAAAAACTAATTCTTCGGTTTCTAAAGATTGGATCATCAATTATTTCGATGGTAGGCAGCGAGGAGTCCACGCAGGGTCAACTCACCATCAGAAAGACGGATACAATCAATCGATTGAGTGAATAACGGCGCCAGCCCGCCCGTAGCAATGACGTCCAACTCTTGTTCAGTCTCGTCCTTTATGCGTTTGACAATTCCTTCGATCAAGCTCACATAGCCCCAGAAAATACCCGATTGCATGGCTGCTACTGTTGTTTTCCCAATCACCGAGTCTGGGCGTACAACGGCAATTCTAGGTAATTGGGCTGCTGCTTGATGCAGAGCTTCGGTTGAGAGATTGATCCCTGGCGCAATAACACCGCCTAAATATCCACCATATCGATCGATTACATCGAAGGTAGTTGCTGTGCCAAAATCAACTATGATTAATGGGCCGCCATATCGCTCATGAGCGGCAAGAGCGTTGACGAGTCTATCAGCACCAACTTCTTCAACATTCTTAACATGTATAGTAATGCCTAGATCTACGCTTTTATCACCAATAATCATTGGATCGCAATTAAAGTACTTACGACATAAGGTTTTTAAGGAAAACAAGGTTGCTGGAACAACAGATGCAATAATTGCTGCTTCAATTTTTGCGTGTGAAAGTCCTTTTAACTGCATGAGTTGTTCAAGCCAGATACCGAATTCATCCGCTGTTTTATTAGTGTCCGCTGAAGAACGCCATTCACCTTTAAGTTCGCCGTCTATTTCGAAAACGGCGAATACAATATTAGTATTTCCTGAATCGATAGCCAGTAACATGTCTGGTCACTCCATTAGATCTTGGAAAAAAAAACATCCCCGGCCGAGATATGTCGAACCTTGTCCCCACTGTCTAGCATCAATGAACCATTTTTATCTAGGTCTCGGAAAATACCCGAGAATACTTTAGGGCCGACCTGTACCTCAATTTGTTCGCCCTTCCCTTTGCATCGCCATAACCAATCTTTTCGGATCGGTTCGAAACCTTCATCTAACCAGCGATTAGTCCAGCTTAAAAAGCTTCTAGCATATGCTTCTAGAACTTGTTCGACAGTTGTCGCCCATTGTTCAAAGCGTAGTGAGGTTGCTGGATAACTTGTGTCATCAGGGTGTCCCCCCACATTCATACCCATACCAAGTACGACCCAATCGGTTTTTTTATTTTTGTCACTGCCTTCCGTTTCGAGCAATATTCCTGCAACTTTTTTTTCATTAAGAAGTATATCATTTGGCCACTTGAGATGTACCTGATGACCAGGTTCACCTAGAGAGCCAAGCGCATCATAAACTGCTAGAGCGGCAACAAAACTAAGCTCCGCCATTTTAAATAAGGGAATGTCTGGTCGCAGTATCAATGACGTGTATAGATTTCCAGTAGGACTGGACCAACTCCGTCCAAATCTCCCTCGTCCTTTAGTCTGCTCACGGGCCCAAACTAGAGTACCGTCAGGCACTTTCAATTCACCTTTACGTGCTAAGAGTTTTGCCTCGTCGTTGGTTGATGTTACGCTTTCTAGCGCAATCAAATTGTACACTAATGGGAGTTTTATCGATTCCATTATCCAGAAAATAATGACGCTGCCGCGGTTGCCGCTTTAGTAACGAGATATCCCGGATATAAGAAAAAGAATAGAACAGCTAGGCCAGCAAATGTAGTAACAATACCTATTTCTTTGTCGATAGGTTTGTCGAGAGGTTCATCAATATCGTCAAAGTATATTATCCGTATAATGCGCAAGTAGTAAAATGAAGCGACCACGCTCGTTAAAACCCCAATGATTGCTAGTAAATAAAGTTCGTTTTCAATAGCCGCTAAAAAAATATAAAGTTTACCGAAAAATCCTGCCATGGGAGGAATTCCCGCCATAGAAAACATGAATATTGCCATTGCTGCGGCCAACAAAGGATGGCTTTTTCCTAGACCTGCAAGACTTTCTATGTTTTCAACCATTCTATCATCTTTTCGCATAGCTAAAATACACGCAAAACAGCCAATATTCATTACTAGGTAAATTGCTAAATAAATAAGAACTGCCCTGACGCCAGCTTCGTTCCCATTAGCGAGTCCTATTAATGCATAGCCAATATGTCCTATAGAACTATATGCCATTAGACGTTTGATATTGTATTGTTTTATAGCTCCGAATGCTCCCAGTAACATCGATGCGATCGAAAGAAATACGATAATTTGTTGCCAATGTGCCCAGAGGTCACCAAATGGTCCAACCATTACGCGTATCAATAAGGCTAGCGCAGCAATTTTTGGCGCGACCGCAAAGAATGCTGTTACTGGTGTTGGCGCTCCTTCGTAAACATCTGGGGTCCACATATGGAATGGCACGGCTGCGATTTTGAATGCGAGGCCAGCAATTATGAACGTAATACCAAAAATTATTCCAAGACCTATTTTGGCATCAGTACTAGCACTAAATATTTTAGATAATTCATCAAAATTTGTGGTACCGCTAAATCCATAAATAAGGGATGCGCCATAAAGAAATAAGCCCGAAGCTAATGCCCCGAGAACGAAATATTTGAGACCGGATTCGCTAGAACGGATATCATCGCGGCGAATGGCAGCAATGATATAGAGAGATAAGCTCCACAATTCTAAGCTTAGATTAAGGCTAATAAGGTCGTTGGCAGATACCATCATAAGCATGCCGAGGGTGGCAATTGTTATAATAATAGGATACTCGAAACGAGCCATTTCATGACGTTCAAGAAATTGCCGAGCAATAACTAGGGTAATAACTGAGCCGGTTAGAATAAGAATTTTGCAGAATACGGAATATGTGTCAGAAAGGAATAAGCCAGCAAATGTGACCGTACGCTCTCCCGCATACAAAATAAGCAGAAACGCTGTTAGAGTAATAGAAATTGTAGATAACCAGAAAACAACGCGAAAAACCTTAACGTTGATTTCATTGGCTCCACCTTTTTGAAAGACACCCAAGACTACTGACACCATAACAATTAGAGCCAGAAATAATTCGGGTAAAGCCGCTATTACATTTGGTGTTTCTGCAAGTGGCATAAAGCTTTCCCTTCCGGTCCTATTTTGCAGCAAAGCTTATGTTTGTAGCCACCGCTTGAGCCTGTTCGACTTGCTTTAGAAGGCTGTCAACAGAAACATGCATAAAATCTAGAAATGTTGAGGGATAAATCCCCATCCATATAGTCAATAGCAATAAAGGTGCGAATAAAGACCACTCACGTGGGGTAAGATCAAACGTCTTCTTTAATTTATCATTTGTTAATTCACCAAAAATTACTCGACGATAGAGGTAGAGCATATAAGCCGCACTAAAAATTATCCCTAATGACGCTAATGTGGCGACCCATGTATTTATTTGGAAAACACCTATGAGTACGAGAAACTCGCCGATAAAACCACCGGTACCAGGCAGGCCTATGGAGGCGAGTGTGAAGACCATGAAAATCATTGCATAGACTGGCATACGGTGCACGAGACCACCGTAATCTGCGATCTTACGCGAATGATTTCGATCATATATTACACCAACGATCAAGAATAACGCACTTGATACAACACCATGACTTAACATGACATATATGGCCCCCTCGACACCCTGTGTGGTTGGAGTAAAGACACCAATAGTTACAAAACCCATATGTGCAATAGAGGAGTAAGCGATCAGTTTTTTCATATCACTCTGCACTAATGCCACTAAAGAGGTGTAGATAATGGCAACCATCGAAAGGGTATATACTAGTGGTGTGAAGTCTATAGACGCTAGAGGAAACATTGGTAGCGAAAAACGTAACATACCATAGCCGCCAAATTTCAGTAAAACACCGGCCAATATAACTGAACCTGCTGTCGGGGCTTCTACATGGGCATCTGGGAGCCATGTATGTACAGGCCACATGGGGATTTTTACTGCAAACGATGCAAAAAATGCTAGCCACAACCAAGTCTGTAAACTAGCGGGGAAACTATGAGTTAAGAGCTTGCTAATATCCGAAGTGCCAGCGTCAAAATACATTGTAAACATAGCCAGTAGCATTAATACCGACCCTGTTAGCGTGAAGAGAAACAGTTTGAACGCTGAATAAACGCGCCGAGCACCTCCCCAAATACCAATAATTAGAAACATTGGTATCAAGACACCTTCGAAAAAAATATAAAAAAGCATTAGGTCGAGCGCACAAAACATTCCGACCATCAAGGTTTCTAATACAAGAAAAGAAATCATGTATTCCTTTATGCGTACAGATATGCTCTCCCAACTTGCTAAAACACAAATTGGGGTTAGCAAAGTGGTTAATAGAACGAACAAAATTGATATCCCGTCTACACCCAAATGGTAAGATAGGCCAAGAATTGGCATCCATTCAGACTTTACAACGAATTGGAACGCAGCTGACGAGGAGTCAAAATTGAACCAAAGATACAAGGATAAAAGAAAATTAACTCCAGAGGTCCAAAGAGCTACGTAGCGGGCATTGCGTTCGACAACGTGAGGTTCTTTGTCGCGAATGGTAAGAATGAAAAGTGCTCCCGCAATTGGGAGAAAGGTTACCAATGAGAGTATGGGGAATTCACTCATAAGACTATCAACCAACGCTTTTAAATAGGTACCCGGTGATAATAAGTACAACACCAATTAGCATAGCGAATGCATAATGGTAGAGATACCCAGTTTGAAGCGTTGTAACTTTAGATGCAGTGCGTTTTATGGTTTCGGAGATCCCATCTGGACCAAGTCCGTCAATAATCCAGTCGTCAATTACATTCCAAAACCCGTGACCAAAAGAAAAACTAGGTTTTACAAATACCCGATCATATAATTCGTCGAAATACCATTTGTTGAGTAGAAATTTATAAAATGTGTAGAAGGCGTTTTTGAGATGATCTGGGATGTCTGTTTTGTATATGTAAAATGTATAAGCTAGGCATATTCCTAAGAGTCCAACAATCAATGGCAGATATTTTACCCAACTGGAAACGTGATGTGCGTCCTCAAGTGCACTATGTTGATCGAGTATAAATATAGAATTGTCCCAGAAATTGGTATTTTTGTAACCCACAAAATGCTCGTATCCAATATAACCCGCAAATATCGCGCCTATAGCTAGTACTAACAGGGGTAGGATCATTATTTTGGGACTTTCGTGTACATGTCCCATAGTGACTTCATCTGCGCGAGGAGTACCATGGAATGTTAAGAAAATTAATCTCCAAGAGTAAAAAGCGGTTAAGAAAGCAGCTAGAATGCCTGTCCAAAAAGCATATTGACCAACGATAGTCTGGGATGCCCAAGCGGCTTCAAGGACAATATCCTTAGAGTAAAAACCAGCAAATGGCCAAATTCCGGCTAAAGCGAGTGAACCAATCCACATTAATATATACGTTGCGGGCACCATGCGCCAAATCCCTCCCATTTTTCGCATATCTTGTTCATCAGACATTGCATGTATAACCGAACCGGCGCCTAAAAACAGAAGCGCCTTGAAAAAACCATGCGTCATCAAGTGAAAAATACCGGCCGAATATGCAGAAACTCCGCACGCAAAAAACATGTAGCCAAGTTGAGAACACGTGGAATAAGCAATGACCCGTTTAATATCGTTTTGGACGCATGCTATCGTTGCGGCAAAAATAGCAGTGGACGCGCCAATAATAGTTATTACGGTGAGTGCGAGGTCAGAATATTCAAACAGGGGGGATAGTCTGGCAACCATAAAGACGCCCGCGGTTACCATAGTTGCAGCATGTATTAAAGCAGAAACCGGAGTTGGCCCTTCCATTGCGTCGGGCAGCCATGTATGGAGACCTAACTGGGCAGATTTGCCCATTGCCCCGATAAATAAGAGTAAGCAGAGTACGGTAATAGCATGCAGGTCAAATCCTAAAAAATTTATAGTAACATCCTTTTTATCGATCACCGTAGTGAAAATTGTTTCGAGATGAATAGTGTCAAAAATCATAAAAACACCAAAAATACCAATAGCGAAGCCAAAATCACCAACCCGGTTAACTAAAAAAGCTTTAATTGCTGCGGCATTTGCAGACGGTTTTTTGTACCAAAAACCTATTAGTAAGTATGATGCGAGCCCAACGCCTTCCCAGCCGAAAAATAATTGGAGTAAGTTATCAGCAGTAATTAACATGAGCATAAAGAAGGTGAACAAGCTAAGGTAGCTCATGAATCGAGGAATGGAGGTGTCATGATGCATGTAGCCAATTGAGTAAACGTGTACCACCGTAGAAACACCAGTGACGACAAGCATCATAACCGCAGTGAGAGTATCAACTTTTAAGGCCCATGAGACTTCAACAGTACCAGAGGTCAGCCATGTAAATAGTTCGGTAGTCCTAGAGGAGCTACCATTGATAAAATCCATAAATACTATGATGGAACACAACGTGGAAAGGAGCATTCCTAAACAAGTGATCCACTGTGCTGCACGGTCAATATTTAGCCTAGTTTCTTTTTCGAGATTTCTCCCGAACGTCATCATACCAGCTATTATGGCACCAATTAATGGAAACATGACGATTAGAGTCTCTAGCATTCTGGGTTAACCCTTCATCATGTTTATATCTTCGACAGCGATTGAGCCTCGGTTGCGAAAGAAGGCTACGAGGATGGCAAGTCCAATGGCCGCTTCAGCTGCTGCAACAGTGAGTACAAACATAGCGAATACCTGACCAACTAGGTCACCAAGTGCGGCAGAAAAGGCAACTAAATTAATGTTCACTGCCAACAGCATTAATTCAATTGACATAAGGATAATAATTACATTTTTCCGATTTAAAAATAACCCAAATATACCAAGGGTGAATAATATTGCGCTAACTGTTAGATAGTGACTAAGGCCAATATCAAACATTATATTCCCTTCCCTGGTTCTACTTTGCGTAGCTCAACAGAATTTGACGGATTACGGCGCAATTGATCATTGATAGTTTGTCTCTTAACCCCTTCACGATTGCGGTGGGTTAAAACAATAGCGCCAATCATAGCTACTAGAAGAATAATCCCAGAGGCTTGAAACAGATAAACGTAGTGCGTGTAAATGAGATGGCCTAGTGCGTGTGTATTCGAGATTGAACCCATTGTGTGAAGGGTATCATTAGTGCCCGAAATGGGTTTTACTACCCAGCTACCTAGAACTGTAATTAATTCAACGAGCAGAATAAGTCCGACTAATCCTCCGATTGGTAAGTACTCCAGAAATCCTTGGCGTAACTGGACGAAATTAATGTCTAACATCATCACTACGAACATAAAAAGTACGGCTACTGCTCCTACGTATACGACGACTAAGATCATTGCTAAAAATTCAGCACCAAGAAGTACGAACAAACCAGCAGCATTAAAAAACGCTAAAATTAAAAAAAGGACCGAATGCACCGGGTTCCGTACCGTGATGACTAATACTGCAGACGCTACACAGGTACATGCAAACATGTAAAATATTAAAGCATCAATCATGAATAACTACTCACCTGTAAGACGCATTCAATCTAAGGCGCTCGGCAATTTCAATTTCCCAACGGTCTCCGTTATCTAGAAGTTTTGTTTTGTCATACAACAATTCTTCGTGTGTCTCGGTAGCGAACTCGAAATTAGGGCCTTCTACAATAGCATCTACTGGACACGCCTCTTCACAATATCCGCAGTAAATACACTTTGTCATATCGATATCGTAGCGAGTGGTTCGTCTCGAACCATCATCACGAGAACTGGCTTCTATAGTAATTGCCTGTGCCGGACAAACTGCCTCGCATAGTTTACAAGCGATGCAACGTTCTTCGCCATTTGGATAGCGTCGTAATGCGTGTTCGCCGCGAAAGCGTGGGCTGATTGGACCTTTTTCATAAGGATAGTTTAGGGTTACCTTGCGTCGAAACATGTAACGTAGCGTTAACGCCATACCGCTAATTAATTCCCCTAAGAAAATAGTCTTGGCACTTGTTGCGAACGATCCCATGTCTTGCCTCTATCTATTTTGTATGGGTGTTAGGTCAAAACCTACCAGCACGCCACTAACTATTGCTACCGCAGTTAATGAAATTGGTAGGAATACCTTCCACCCTAAGCGCATTAATTGGTCATAACGGTAACGTGGGAAGGTTGCTCGCACCCAAAGGAATATAAAAAGGCAGAATGCTATTTTGCTTGCAAACCATATTGGTCCAGGGATTAGCGAGAAGGGTACCATGTCAATGGGCGGTAGCCAGCCACCTAGGAATAGTATTGATGTCATTGCGGCCATAAGGATCATATTGGCGTATTCACCTAAAAAAAAGAGTCCAAATGTCATGGCTGAGTATTCGACATTATACCCCGCTACTAATTCAGCTTCTGCTTCCGGTAGATCGAAAGGGTGGCGATTTGTTTCCGCAAGTGTTGAAATGAAAAATATAACTGCCATTGGAAATAGAGGTATAACAAACCAGAGATGTTTTTGTGCGTTAACGATATCAGAAAGATTTAGCGAGCCTACACAAAGAAGTACTGTAATTATTATGAACCCCATGGAGACTTCATAAGAAACCATTTGAGCAGCGGACCGGATTGCACCGAGGAAGGCGTAGCGTGAGTTAGATGCCCAACCGGCCATTAGGATGCCGTACACACCTAACGAAGAAATAGCAAAGAGATATAGAATTCCAACATTAATATCCGCTAAGACCAGACCTTGATCGAAAGGAATTACTGCCCAGGCAACGAGGGCTAAGATAAAGGTAATACATGGGGCAAAAATGAATACTCCTCGATTTGCGCCGGATGGAACAATAGTTTCTTTTAAGAATAGCTTTAACCCATCGGCCAATGGCTGGAATAGCCCAAATGGGCCTACGACATTAGGTCCTTTTCTTAGGTGTATGGCACCGATTACTTTACGTTCTACGTAAGTTAAATAGGCAACGGAAATTAATATAGGTATCACAATTGCGAATATTTTGATGACCATCCAAGTCATAGGCCATATGTGCGTATCCCATGCTTCAGCCATCGGTACCCGTTTTTCCCTGATTCGTGCGGAGAAATGTATCTGTACACTGTGCCATAGTTTCTGATGCGCGGCTAATTGGATCAGTCATATAAAAATTAGAATGTCCACACTTGATTTGAGAATTTTCGAGACGACCAGAGGACCCAAAACGCTTCCAAACGGCAGGGGCTACCTGATCAATATTGAGAAAAATACTGTTGATTTCTAGCATGCGGGCTCGCAGCTGACGTAAGTTATCGAACGGGAGTGTGTGGCCAAGCACCTCCGAAAGAGCTCTTATAATAGTCCAATCTTCACGCGCTTCACCAGGTGGAAATGTAGCTAATTGACTGAGTTGTACGCGGCCTTCAGTATTTACATAGGTTGCATTCTTTTCTGTGTATGCAGCTCCAGGTAGGATTACGTCTGCGCGATTGGCACCAACATCGCCATGATGCCCTTGGTAGATAACAAAAGCTTTTCCAAGATTTGAAGTATTTATTTCATCGGCTCCGAGGAGATAGACGATTTTAACGGAGCCATTTCTAGCTCCTTCGATTATGTTAGTGACATTTAATCCTCCATCTTGGGGTACAAACCCTAAATCAAGGCCGCCAACCCGAGCAGCAGCTTTATGAAGGATGTTAAATCCATTCCAATTATTATTAACAGCTCCGTATTTTTCTGCAATTTGACGACTTCTGAAAAGTATTGTGGCTCCGTCTGGGCGAGCCAAAGCTCCTTGACCTAAGATAATCATCGGGCGTTCGGCATCTATTAGGGTTTTACTGAAGCTGTGTTTACCTTTGTTTAGTTCTTCGAGTACTTTCGGGGTGTCACCTAAAAAAGTTACAGGGTAACTCAATTGATTGTCACAGCCGATCGAGCCAATTGCAAAACTCCCTAAAGCCCAACGCTTACGGATACGGGCATTGAGCACAGGCGCTTCGGAGCGAGGGTCAGTTCCAACTAGTAGTAGCGCCGATGCACGGTCGATACCGCTAATGGTAGAGTTAAAAATATAGGATGACCTTACTGATGCATCTAAGTGGGCTCCATCTTGGCGGCAATCAATGTTCGGTGAACCGAGTGCTGACATAAGGTCTTTCAATGCAGTCATTGCCTCGCAATCGGCTAAGTCCCCAGCTATAGCGGCTATTTCGTCTCCGTTAACCCGTTTTGTGGCTAAAGCAATAGCATTAAATGCCTCTTCCCAAGTTACTTTTACAAGTCTACCGTTACGCCGCAAATACGGATTATCAAGACGCTGTCGAGAAAGTCCGTCACAAGCAAATCGGCTTTTGTCAGATATCCATTCTTCATTTACCAACTCATTTATCCTCGGCAGGATTCGCATGACCTTTGATCCGCGCGTATCAATGCGTATGTTAGACCCTATGGCGTCCATAACATCGACGCTTTCTGTTTTCTTTAACTCCCATGAACGCGCGTGAAAGGCATATGGTTTATTAGTTAAAGCACCAACAGGACAAAGATCGATCATATTTCCAGAGAGCTCTGAAGTTAATGCTTGCTCCACATAAGTTGCGATTTCAACGTTTTCCCCTCTTCCAACCAGCCCCAGTTCAGGTACTCCCGCTATTTCGGATGCGAACCGGACACAGCGCGTACAATGAATACAACGGGTCATGATTGTTTTTACTAGAGGCCCAAATTCCTTGTCTTTAACGGCGCGTTTGTTCTCCTGGAAACGGCTACCGTCCCAACCATAGGCCATAGCTTGATCTTGTAAATCGCACTCTCCGCCTTGGTCACATATTGGGCAATCTAGCGGGTGATTGATGAGAAGAAACTCCATTACGCTTCTTCGCATTTTTTGTACCTCAGGTGAATTAGTTGAGATGACCATGCCATCTGCCACAGGCATGGTACAGGATGCGACAGGCTTTGGGGAGTTCTTCATCGCGACTAAACACATACGACAATTACCCGCGATCGATAGACGTTCATGATAGCAAAACCGAGGAATTTCAATTCCAGCTTGCTCACAAGCTTGTAATACGCTCATTTCGGCATCAATCTCGTATTCTTTTTGGTCAATGGTTAATTTTACCATGGGATAACTTTTATGCTGCTTTTATAGTTTTGGAATTGCCCGAATTTCGTTTTATCATTTCATCGCGAAACTTACGAATTAAACCTTGGATTGGCCAGGCCGCTGCATCGCCGTGTGCACAAATGGTATGGCCCTCAATTTGGTGGGTGACTTCTTCCAGCATATCAATTTCATCAACACTGGCATTGCCCACACATATACGTTCCATAATACGCCACATCCACCCAGTTCCTTCACGGCAGGGAGTGCACTGTCCACAACTTTCATGCTTATAAAAGGCCGATAGGCGTGTTATTGCGCGGATAATATCCGTGGATTTGTCCATAACCATAACGGCAGCTGTACCTAGACCGGAACGTAATTCCCGCAGGGCATCAAAATCCATAGTAACTGTTTCACATTCTTCCTTCACAAGAAGGGGTACAGAAGCTCCCCCTGGGATGACTGCTTTGAGATTATCCCAACCGCCTCGTACTCCTCCAGCATGTTTTTCAATTAGTTCTTTAAGTGGGATGCCCATCTCTTCTTCGACGGCACACGGCGTATTTACGTGTCCGGAAATTAAAAAAAGTTTGGTTCCCGTGTTATTTATTTTACCAAGGCCAGAAAACCATTCATCTCCCCTTCGCATTATTTCCGGAACTACAGCGATAGACTCCACGTTATTTACGGTTGTAGGGCAACCAAAAACGCCGATATTTGCGGGGAAAGGCGGCTTTGATCTAGGTTGGCCTTTTTTACCTTCTAGACTCTCGATTAATGCCGACTCTTCGCCACAAATATATGCTCCCATTCCTCTATGAATGAAGAAGTCGAATTTGTAGCCTGACCCGCAGGAATTATCCCCAATAAAATTGGCAGCGTAAGCTTCATTTACTGCGCGCTGTAATGCTTCTGTTTCACGGAAAAACTCACCACGCACGTAACAGTAGGCTACATTAGCACCTATTGCGAATGAAGCTAGTAAAGCCCCTTCGATTAGCTTGTGTGGGTCGTGGCGCATTATTTCTCGGTCTTTACATGTTCCTGGCTCACCTTCGTCGGCGTTAATAACAAGATAATGCGGTCTTTCACCAATTTCTTTCGGCATGAAGGACCATTTCATGCCGGTAGAAAATCCAGCTCCACCTCGGCCTCGTAAACCTGATTCTTTAATTGACTCTATAATTTTTTCGCGACCCAATTTGAGAATTTTTTTGGTGTTACTCCAATCTCCACGCTTCTTCGCGCCCTTTATAAATGGATCATCTAATCCATATAGATTGGTGAAGATCCTATCCGAATCTTTTAGCATCAGCCTTTACCTTTATTGTGTTGCTTGTCCAAGAGTTTTTTTTGGTGGAGCAGGCTGGTCAGGCCAGTTGCAGGTTCACAGGATCTTCGTCCTGACTGTGAGCCAGTTTTAGGTTTGGAGCCTGCCTTTAACTTGCTGAGGATTTTTATCGTCGCATCTACGTTAAGGTCTTCATAGTAGTCGTCATTTATTTGCATCATTGGAGCATTAACACATGCCCCAAGACATTCGACCTCTGACATAGTAAATTTACCATCGTCGGTAGTCTGCCCAGATTTAATACCGAGGAAGTCTTCACACGCCTGCACCAGTTGGTCAGATCCTCTTAACCAGCATGGTAAATTTGTACAAACTTCGATATGATGTTCTCCAATAGGTTTAAGGTTGTACATCGTGTAGAACGATGCAACTTCATAAACTCGAATTAGGGGCATGGAGAGGCGGTTTGCGACGTATTCAATCGCAGCTTGTGAAAGCCATCCACCATTCTGACGCTGCGCTAGGTCAAGTAGTGGCATTACGGCGCTTGCTTGCCAGTCCTCTGGATATTTTTGCAAAACTTCTAGTGCCTTAATTTCAATCTTTGGTGTGAAAGAAAATGTTTTGGAGGTTTGGCTTGGTTCATTTTGTGTAGTCATCGGTCAATTTCACCAAAAACAATATCGATAGACCCTATGTTGGCTACGATATCAGCTAACATGTGGCCCTTCGAAAGATGGTCCATAGCCTGCAGGTGTGCAAATCCTGGTGCTCGTATCTTGCAGCGATAGGGCTTATTTGATCCATCGGAAACTAAATATACGCCAAACTCTCCTTTTGGCGCTTCTACAACTGTATACGTTTCCCCTTCCGGTACACGTATGCCCTCCGTGAATAACTTAAAATGATGGATCAGAGCTTCCATCGATTGTTTCATATCTGTACGGCTAGGTGGAGAAAATTTGTTGCTTTCGGTCTTAAAGGAACCGTTTGGCATTTTGTCGATAGCTTGATGAATAATTTTAACACTTTCACGCATTTCTAGAACACGAACGAGGTAGCGATCATAGCAATCTCCGTGCTTACCAATTGGGATATCAAAATCAAATTCTTCGTAAGCGTCATAAGGTTGCGATTTTCGCAAGTCCCATGCAATACCAGAAGCGCGCAGATTGGGTCCAGAAAAACCCCAGTCATAACATTCTTCCGCAGTAATTATCCCTATATCGACTGTTCGTTGTTTAAAGATACGGTTTTCTGTTAATAGACTTTCAAGGTCATTTATAAACTTAACAAAATTATCCGCCCATTCTTTAATATCTTCGGCGAGCCCTTTGGGCATATCATAAGCAACGCCACCCGGTCGAAAATAGGCCATATGTAATCTTGCACCTGACACACGCTCACAAAACTCCATGAGTCGCTCTCGCTCTTCAAATCCCCAAAGCATTGGCGTCATCGCTCCAACATCCATATCGAAAGCTGTTATGTTTAAAAGGTGATTAAGGATACGACCTATCTCACAAAATAATACACGTAAATACTTTGCACGTTTCGGGATCTCCAAACCCAGAAGTTTTTCAGTAGCTAGGCAGAAGGCATGTTCTTGGTTTTGGGGAGCTACGTAATCAAGCCTATCGAAATAAGGCACTGTCTGCAGGTAACTTTTGTTCTCAATTAGTTTTTCGGTACCCCGGTGAAGCAATCCAATATGAGGATCGGTACGTTCAATAATCTCTCCGTCCATTTCTAGTACCATCCGCAATACGCCATGTGCCGCGGGGTGCTGCGGACCAAAATTCAAATTAAAATTCTTAATTTCGGTTTGGGCCATTACACATCCTTATCGGTGATGTTATCTTCATCCATGGGCGCTGCTTTTTCATCTCCTGGTAATGCCTCTGGTAAACCTTCCCACGGACTTAGAAAATCGAAAGACCGGAATTCTTGGGTTAACTTTACGGGTTCATAGACGACACGCTTTTGTTCGTCGTCATACCTTAGCTCTACATACCCCGTAAGTGGGAAGTCTTTGCGAAGTGGGTGGCCTTCAAAGCCATAATCAGTTAGGATACGGCGTAGATCTGGATGGTTGGTGAAGTAAATACCGTACAAGTCCCAAATCTCTCTTTCCCACCAATTAGCTGAACTAAAAATACCAGTTATTGAAGGTACGGGTATTTCTTCATTAGTATATGTTTTAATTCTGATACGTATGTTGTGGGACAGGCTAAGTAAGTTATATATTATAGAAAATCGCTCTTCTTTCTCTGGATGATCTACACCGCAAATATCCATTACCTGCTTAAATTGGCAGTTTATATCGTCCCGAAGAAATTTTACAACTTCGATAATATTGTCTCTATGAATGGTTATAGATAACTCTCCATGCCCTTCCTCACGTGCAAGTAACTTATTTTCAAGCCGAGAACTGAGGTACTCATCTAGATTCTTAAGCGCGGCGTTCATTACAAAGTTATTTTAATCCTCACTATAGGAAGCTACCGCGACAAAGTACCGGTTCGTTGAATCTTCTTCTGTAATTGCAAAATACCATAGACCAGTGCTTCCGCAGTTGGCGGACACCCGGGCACGTATATATCAACGGGCACTATACGATCACAGCCACGCACTACCGAATAAGAATAATGATAATAGCCTCCACCGTTCGCGCACGAACCCATGGATATAACGTAGCGTGGCTCGGCCATTTGGTCATAGACTTTACGAAATGCAGGTGCCATTTTGTTAGTTAGAGTGCCAGCAACAATTATAACATCAGATTGTCGCGGGCTCGGTCGTGGGACGACGCCAAACCGGTCAAGGTCATAACGGCTACAATACGCGTGCATCATTTCAACGGCGCAACATGCGAGACCAAATGTCATTGGCCAGAGCGATCCTGTCCGAGCCCAATTAACTAGTTTGTCAATGTTTGCGATGACGAACCCTTTATCCTGTATTTCACCGGTGATTTGTCGCATCAGGAGCTCCTGATCCGGGTCTGGAATCCGGTCGTTTTTTGAATGTTGAGACGTTACTCCCATTCGAGCGCTCCTTTACGCCACTCATAGATAAAACCAACTGTTAAAATACCCAGAAAAATCATCATTGACCAGAAGCCAAAGACCCCAATTTCGCCAAGACTAACGGCCCATGGAAATAGAAATGCTACCTCAAGGTCAAAAATAATAAAAAGAATTGCAACCAAATAAAAACGCACATCAAACTTATTCCGAGAATCGGACAGCGCTTCAAAGCCACACTCGTAGGCCGAATTTTTTTCAACATCGGGTCTTTGCGGTGCAACTATAATTGACCCTACTACCGCTGCTCCCGCAATCAGAGTAGCAATACCCAAGAAAACCAAAATTGGCAGATATTCGACGAGTAGCACCTGCAAGATCTAACCCTATGCCACTATTTTAATAAATGATCTATTTCGGGATCTCAATCCGGGCGCCACCCTGCCCTACCTTATCGGGCGAGGCAACCATAAAGGGACCTAAAATTAGTAATTCACATATTAGTAATACACGTATCTGACTAAAATTTTGTTAAAAATTTTGAGTTAACGTATGGGCCAATGCTTGTTGATTGAGTTTCAGCGGAGTATTTTGAAGTTGAAATCCTTTGTGGATTTTCTGCGGATACGCAGCTTAGGAATAGAGGAGGTCACTTTATGATCGTTGAGCAAATATGGACCGGCAACGCATATCGTAATTTTAACTATATTGTGGCCTGCTCTGAAACTGGAGAAGCCATAGCAATTGATCCATTAGACCATGAAAAATGTTTGGCCGCTTCTAAGTCTAAAGGTTGGACTATAACGCAAATCTTGAATACTCATGAGCATGGTGACCACATTGGTGGTAATGGACCAGTAGTTAATGCAACTGGTGCCAAAATTTTAGCTCATAGAAACGCAAAAGATCGAATTCCAAATATGGATTTAGGTCTTGAAGCAGGTGATCTTATAAAAGTTGGGAATACGATCGATTTAGAGTGTCTTGATACACCCGGGCATACGATGAGTCATATATGCGTCTTAAGTCGAACTGAACAGCCCGCCTTATTTTGTGGTGATACGCTATTTAATGCGGGAGCCGGGAATTGTCACAATGGAGGTCATCCGAAAGAGCTGTTTGATACATTTGCTACTCAGCTCGCTAAACTTCCAGACAATACATTGGTTTATCCGGGACATGATTATATCGCTAATAACCTCGCTTTTACCCTAGACCGGGAACCAGATAACAAGAATGCTAAGGAACTGCTTGATGCGGTAGCTACGCAAGATCCGAACCAAGCTATTATAACCACTCTTGCGCAAGAAAAAGAGATCAATACCTTCTTTCGTCTTCATAGTCTTACAGTTATCAGACACTTACAGAAATCTTTTCCGGACTTACCGGAGCATCCGGACCCTGAAACGGTATTTCTCAAGCTACGGGAATTACGTAATCAATGGTGAGTTTGGGGCGATAAAACAAACAATTTAACAAACCTTTGATAAAATGGTTAGATGCTAACAGTTAAGCGATAAATTTTATAACCTGTAGTAGCATCCATACTATGTACTAATCATTCCACCAAGCTTTCTCAGAGAATGATCGTAGATCAATTTCATGGGTCCAAGCTGATCTGTGTTGTTGGGACAAATGATAGAATGTTTCAGCAATTTTAACGGGTAGCAGCAAGCCATCATGTTCCATACCTCGCGTTTCTCGAAGCTTCTCGAATTCCTCTGGTCCAAGCATTTTGCCGAGAGTGTCAGGAGCATCTACTGAACCATCTATTACAACATGAACAATATGTATGCCTTTTACTGCGAATTCCGCATTTAATGATTGGCAGAGCATTCTTCTCCCCCCCATCGCAGCAGCATGAGAATGCTGCCCATTATTTCCGCGCATGGCTGCAGTTGCAGATGTAACTAAAATTGTTCCGTGGCCACGAGTTTCCATCAACGGGCAAACAGATGAAGCGACACGGTACAAAGCAAATGTTGCCAAGCGCCAGCCTAACTCAAAAGTTTTGTAGCTCGTGTCACGGAGGGACCTGTTGCCAGTTTGTGCACCTAAATTAAAAATTACGATTTCAATTGGACCAAGAGAACTCTCAATACTTTTTACTCTTTTTTCTATACTATCTTTCTCCACTGCGTTTAAAAGAAATCCGGAAGCTGAACCCCCTCTGTCTTCAATGTTGTTCACTAATTTATTTAATCCATCCTGGTCCTTCCGACGGCATAAAACCGCGTGATACCCTGCTTGAGCGAACCGCATTCCAACATTACCGCCAATTCCCGCTCCAGCTCCAATTATTAAACATACAGGTTTCGTCATTCAGTGGTTCCTAATAACTTTTTAATAAAAAATATCTCCTATAATGCAGAATCCCTGAGTTAGTAATAAAGATGTCAGGCAAGACTCAATGAGTTGTTTATTTTTGCTGAAGAACTTTCTTAGCTTCAACTAATGAAACGATTGGCCATCGCGGTGTATTATGTGCGGGGCGATGGTCATAGACGCTTCGATACATTGAGCATGAGCGACAATTTTTTCCATACTGTCCAGATTGCTGTTCATCTACAATTCGACGAAAAACTGGATTAGACCAAGAGTGGATCTCTCGCAGGGGCTCACTATAAATATTACCTATAGTAAGGGACCCATCAACGTCCCGGCAAGCGCAGGCGCGCACATCACCATTCGCACTTATCTGAGGAGTGGAGAAAAGTAGATGGCATGCGCCAAACATATAAATACCGCGACCATCTATTAATCCTGTGGCAATTTCTTTAGTATCTTCCTCTGTAACCGTACCTCCCCAATTATCGAAGTCAGTAGATACAATAAATGTTACATTGCCCATATCTTTTAGTTTCTTTAGCAATACTACAAGAGGTGTGTTGGGAATAGTAGCCGCGCTGATACCTCCTAACGTTCGCATTGAGAAGTGAATGTCACATGAAAATTTGTTGGACGATATTATATCCCCTAGCGCTTCAAGGTTATTAATCAATCGATCGTATTGAGCCTTTGGTCGACGCGTAATAGCAACAAAGCTATTTAAATCATGGCCATAAATACTGATGTGTAGAGAGGAAAGTTTCTTGTAGTCGCAAAGATGCAAAATCTGCCCTGGAGAAGGAAGAATAAAATTAGTGAAAAACCCAAATTTTTGAACCCCTAGTTCATTTTCCAAGTATCGAAACTTCTCACTCCATTTTTGATCTGCAAATATTTCGCCGAGCATTGGGGTTAGCCAAAATTCGTGACTACCATAATGTAACGCTTGTTGAACAGCTTCCTGGAAAGTGGCCAAAGTCATGAACTTTCCTGGTCCGCGTTTTGGATACGCACAAAATCTGCATGCTAAATTACAACGTTGAGATGTTTCAATCGATATGGCACTTCTTGGCTCAGGAACATAGGTTCTTTTCAGAAATCTACCACGGCTTATTGCAGCAAAATTACCGACAGAGCGGCGTATCATTCTAAGGAAAGTTCTTGCCTTCATACAAACCTCGCCAAGCTGGAATGATAATAGTAAACAAACCTTACTCTGATGGGTATAAATAAGGTCTACATTAGCAAATTATACAGACAGTCTTAAATCAATAACAAAATAATATTCGATAATATAAGGATAATTTAAATGGTATCGATAGGATATAGCGGTATTCAAGATCAATAATTAATTAAAAGTTTTTAGAAATAAATTGTCGATCTATATGTATTATTCTGGTGGAATACGCCCACTATTATTAGCTGCTTCAAGTAGTGGTTTTATGACTACTCCTTTGAGGTTAATACCTACCCCACATTTGCAACCCGGGCATTTGATGCAGGATTCCAAGCCCAGCATTATGGCTGTGTCAACGGCGCTTTCTCGGACAGTGGTCGTTGTTAATGGGTCCATACGCACTCGTTGCAGTTTCAAAAGAGTAAAAGGATTTCCCCAGCGGTATCCCTGTTGAGTATCGGAAGGTGGCTTGGTTGTGTCGGTGGGTTTACCTCTTGTGAAATTACGTGCATGCATTGGGCAGTTATCTAAACAGGCATAACATTCTATGCATTTAGTAAGTTGATGGTATTCTTCTGGGGCTTCAACATTCAATTCGTTTGCTTGGGAATTGGTTGGTAGACGGTTTCTTAGTTGCCGGGCAATTCCGTCTCGCCGTACTACTAAGTCACTTAATATAGGTAGGGTTGCAATTGGACTAAGACGATCTCCTTCACGGACGCGCGTTCGGCAGGCGATCCGTGGTCGTCCATTAATATCAATGGTACATACGCCACAATTTCGTGCTCTACATCCAAATCGAAATGCAAGGTCTGGGATTTTTTTTGCTTGAGCCTGAAGCAGAACGTCAAGAGCCATGGGACGCTCTCCTAATTCTCTTTTTTCAAACACATACTCGATAATCGTTTTTTCACCGTCGCGATATGTATCGATTTCAACCCTGATTGATTTTTTATTGTTTGTCATGGCTTAGTTAGCTCACCTATAGCCGCTTCTGGTGCGCCGGGAAATGTTTCTTGTGCCTTCAGATCCTCTCCCATAATTGCCTGATATCGTTTTAACAATATTTTATCCTGTATCCCTTTTGGCAAAAGACGTATCCAACGCGCCATCAGCAGTCGTTTTTGTTCTTGTATCTTGTAGGAAATTATTTTTTTTAATGCCGTACGTGGTCGTATCACTCGTCGAGCTACGTAAGTACCGTCACTGATGGATCTGACAATTACGGAGTAAGGAGTTGCAAAAGAGGAAATTTGTTTGCCGTCTAGTCGAACATGCCCACCTAGGCTGTCTGTTCTTTCGTATGCGGATGCTAAAATTAATCCGGCTGCATCCAGCATATTCCGGAGTTCTTGTAAATCTATAAAACTTTGATTCCATGTGGTGGAACTTGATGTTTTTATTTTATAGAGTTTAGCTCTCCATTTCTTCAGGTTTGTTTCCATTTCCTGCAATCTTCTAGCTGTACGGACCGGACCTATCTTGTTCCAGCTTTCTTCCTGAAGCGCGAGACGTATCGCCGTTGCTGACAGGGTACCGTTTTGCCCAAAAAATTGAGAGTGTGTAGCAATCAAAGGCTTGAAGATTAAATCTACATTTTGTGTGGTGTCACTGTTACGACTGTACGCAGCTGCTGCACGTCCGGCTCGAGCGCCAAACACAGCACCTTCCGTTAGCGAAGTCGATCCAAGCCGGTTAGCTCCAAACAAACCTCCCATGGACTGCCCTGCGGCAAATAAACCTTTGATCCCCTTCGTACGAACTCCATCTCCGTTAGGTCCTCCTACGCTTGCTCCGTCTGCATCAACTCGTATTCCGCCCATCATATAATGTGCGGCTGGGCGTACCTCCCACGGCTCTTCACATCGGCCAGCTTTCTTACTAAGCGCCTGGCGCACATTTTGATATGCGGAGGGAAGACATGTTGCCAAAAATTTCTCAAAGTACGCACCGGAAAGTGGAGCTTTTTTATTAGCTGTCATATCAAGAAATGCTCCATTATTTTCGGTACCATCTCCCTTCTCCACTGCGCGCATAATTGCAGCAGAACATTCTGCTCGAGTGCGTAAATAAACCCCATCTAAAATGACCTTACCGGACTTATCTCTAAGTACGCCGAGAAAACTAGCAGTTACAGGTTCCCCTGCTAGAAGCCCTTCATAAGAAGGTGGAGAGGCAAGGCAGAATGGGAGAAATTGCAATTGCTCCATGTCCACCAATTCTGCACCAGCTCGCGCTGCAATTGCATAACTGTCACCAGTATTACCACGCATCGTATCAGTTTTTGGGAAATAAAGAGTTGAGACGCCTCCCGCTGCCAACACTATGGCTGAAGCCCGGACTGCGAGCAGTTCGCCATTTGCTGCATGGTAAATGAGCCCACCAACCACTTCGTTAATCGAATGACCGTGTTCATTTTTATTTGGAGACTTGCGCACTGCTAAGTCCAGGAACCAAGCATCTTCAATATACGTGATATTCTGCCCCTGTAGGATTATCTGCCAGTTAGCATGACTAAAGGCAACGCCACAATTTTCATGTCCTACCGAGCGTCGCTTAGTATGGCCACCAAGCGGTAGTGGCAACGATAAGGGTTTATTTCTTTCCGTATCTATAGACGGGCGTAACCCATTTACTCGGTAGAGGTCGTAGGCATGTTCGCTATCGGCGGCAAAAGCATTAGTGATGCTCCGCAAAGGGAGATCGCCCCCCGCCATTTGCAAGTTGGTCGACAGTTCTGTCTCGCTGTCATCGACGGCACCCGAAGCCCGTACGGTAGCAATTCCTTCTGAGATTTTCGTATCTGACGCACCTATTGGGTCCTTCGATACGACTAAAACCTGTGAGCCTAAACTCGCAGCGGCGTGAGCCGCGTGTGCTCCTGCCCCACCAGAACCAACCACAATCACATCATAGTTTAGCCATGTGATAGCAATTGTTTTACGCACCTCAACCATTAATTAGCCAATATTAAATATCTACTGTCTTACGTATTGTTACCATTTTTTGTTGAGCAAATTCACTCTACCATAGCGAGGCTACGGACTTGGGTATTTTATTAGAATTTAATAGTTTATCAGTTTTTTATATGGATTGCGCTACTGCAGATACAACTTTTAATTTTGAAATGGCTTGTTCCCTACTGAAAAAACCAAGACCACAATCTGGTGCTAATATGAGTCGCTCTTTATCGATATGATGAAGGGCCGATATTAATCGATCACGCACTTCATCGACCGTTTCTAGGCGGCTACTAGAAATATTAACAACACCAAGGATTACCTTAGTTTTTGAAAAATTTTCTAGTAGGGATAACTCGTTATGTCGATGAGCATCTTCTATTGAGACTTCTTGGATACAGGACTCTTCTATTGCTTCTGCTATTTTCAAATAAGCGCCTTTATCAGCTTTTTTGTAATCTGTTGAATCGAGAGCATTTGGATACCCACAACACATGTGAACTACGGGTACTACTCCCTTTGGCACGCCATGAAACGTTCTTTCAAGATCCTCAAATCCATGTGCAAGGGCCTCGTCCGGATTGCGTGCAAATACAGGTTCATCAACTTGAATGTAAATACATCCGGCTTCCGCTAACGCTCGGACTTCTTTATTCAGTGCTTCAGCTAGTTTTACGCCTAATTTTTTTGGATCTTCATAAAAGTTGTTGGCAATAGAATCTGCGATTGTAAGAGGGCCTGGTAAAGTGACTTTGACAGGATTCTTAGTAAATTGTTGGGCTGCTCTCCAGTCATATTCTAATCGCGTTTCTTTTAAACTTATTGCTCCGTTAATAGTTGGAAGGTCGGCTTCATATGCCCCGTCACGGACAGATTTGTGAGTCGTTTGATCAAAACTAATACCGTTCAAGTTACGGCATTGATACCAAATATAGTTTTCACGCCGAACTTCACCGTCGGTTGGCACATCAATACCAGCTGTGACCTGATCATTAATTATTTGCTTGGTTGCTGCGAGAAATAATGTTTCCGCATTATCGCCCGCTTCACTTATTGCTTTTTCATATTCACCAGGGTTCCAATTCGCGATAAGACCTTTTGACTTCCTACGTTCAGTATCACTTTTATTTGCCATGAACCAATCATCAACAGGAGTCTCGGTAGGTTTAGGGTAGGAACCAATTGTCGTAGTTTTTAGGGGCACGCTACAAAATCCTTTTACGAAAGTTAAATTAGAATATGAGATTTTATGAACAGAGTACAATATAACAAATTGTTTCTTGCTATTTACTTAAATTCCACTTCCAAAAAGGAAAAATCGTAATCGTTACAATTTATCACGTCATGCGCTATTCCCTTCCTTCGAAAATAAGAAATACCGGTGGTTAGGTCCACTTTACTTTCATTCCCTTCTTCGTCTACGAGTTTAAGTTTGCCCGTGTTTAATGGCACTATCACATAATCCATTTAATGAATATGCCAACCTGTGGCGGCATTCGGTGTGAACCGCCAGAGGGTCACCCGGGTCCGTCCATTATCGTGTTGCACTGAAGATTTCGCTAAATTTTGCATTCCACTCCTCTCTCTTGGCGAAAAGACACGTCAAATCCCTATCCAATGTTAAGCATTCAATTAATTCAAAGTCTAAGTAGAAATATTGGTGATCAGCCGTACACCGTCGACATTTGGCATGTCAAATTGCATGCCCATGATTTGGGCTGATGATTGTGCGTCCTACCGATTTCAGTGCGCGGGTTTTCAACACTGTGGTTGATGTTGGTAGCCCATTTGTACCCACGATACATTCGTAAAGCCGCACAGTGATTTTTGGTTCAATCCGCTTCCAAAGTGTGTTTGGTAAGTGTTCGCCGGCGCTGGTTTAATTCCCGCTCATCGAGCCAGGCGTAGTAATTTAAGACCAACTCCACAACGAACGGAGCAAAGTGTCGTCCGATGATCGGACGGAGAGGTGATGTCGGAAATGTGGCCTCCCGTTCACGGTCGCTCAATCTAAAAGCGATGTCTCGGCCCATCAGCGTGCCGAATGCCAGCCCCCGTCCGGAATAGCCAACAGCGGCCCATGCTGTATCATCCAATTGGTGGAGTTTAGGTTCTTGCGCGATATTGAGGGCGACCCAGCCGGACCATGATCCGTCCCACTCTGTCGGCGGTAAAGTTGGAAACACGTCTTTGACCCGTTTGTTTGCCCAAATGATATCCGCCTCTCCGTTGGGGTTGAACGACGGCCCCATGACGCTTAAATGCAAACGGCCATCGTCGAGAAGACGAATACCCGACCACGTTCGACGGGTGTCTGTCAGCGATTGGCCTTGGGGGAGGATGTTGCCCCTCAAATTGTGGTCGAGGGGTTTCGAGACTACCGCGTAACCACGTATTGGTAAAATACTCTCGCCCAATCTGGGCCATAGATTACCGGAATATGCATTTGTGCAGATGACAATGGAATGCGCCGTGACGGTACCTCTGACAGTTGAAACGGTCCAGCTTCCGGCGGTTTTTACTAAACGCGTGGCCGTGGTCTCTTGATAGATTGCAGCACCGGCCTTTCTGGCAGCGTCAGCCAGTCCTCGCGTATAAGCCAAAGGGTTGATCGAGCCAGCGCTGCGATCGAGGAGAGCGCCACAGTAAAACTTCGAGCCAATGATATCAGCGGTTTCGTCTTCATCAAGATAGGAGACTTTTTGTCCGCGGGCGGCCAACGTTTCAGCTTGTGCTTTGAGTGTTGGCACGATCCCGTCAAAATGG
>PBLS01000020.1 GCA_002721825.1 Magnetovibrio sp. | reverse complement strand
GCCTATAATTTATTTACTTGCAATGGAATCCTTTTTAATCATGAAAGTAAACGACGCGGAGAGAATTTTGTAACAAAAAAAATTGTAGAAGGCATAAAAGGTATCATTAACAATACGCAACAATGTATTTATTTGGGAAACTTGGACAGTAAACGAGATTGGGGCCATGCAAAGGATTATGTTTATGGAATGTGGTTAATGTTACAACAAAATACTCCCGACGATTATGTGTTGGCAACGGGAAAAACCATATCCGTAAGAACCTTTATTGAAAAATGCTTTTTATACAAAGGAAAAATAATTATTTGGGAAGGCAAGGGATTAAATGAAATCGGTAAAATAGATGATAATATTGTCGTTCGTATAAAAGAAAAATATTATCGTCCGAATGAAGTTAATTTTTTACAAGGAGATGCTAGTAAAGCAAAAGAAAAATTAGGATGGGTCCCACGTTACAATCTAAATGATATAATAACCGATATGTTCAATTAAGATTTCGTTATATCTACTTCCGTAAAAATTTGACGTTTTATTTCATCGTTAAATATATATTTGTCTGACCATATATGAGCATTTTTTAACCCCATATGTGTTGCGCCTTTTTTTAAACATGTTTGACCATGACCATAAGGTCTTGATAATATATAGCATTCGGGTGTTTCTATCTCTAAATTTATAGCCATACACATAAATGAACTATCTGTTACAAAAATTTTATTAGCATTTTTAATTATAACTTTATAACTTATTAATGAATGTTTTGTAAATTTTTTAGATAATTCATAATATGGGTCATTTTTATCATACATAGTGATACATGGGTTTATAAATAATATTTCATTTTTATTTATATTGTATTTTTTTTCTACATATTTTGTTGGAAAAACAATGCCGGTTGATGCTGTATTATGAACAAAAATATATTTTTTAATTTTATGTTTATATAATAAGTTATATAATTCTTCGGCTTTTTTTAATGTTGGAATGTAAAAATATTTCCAAAAATTATTATAAGAAACACAAGCATCTTTATAAAAAGAAAATGGCATATCAAAAAATTTTTCATTTAATACAATTTCACCCAATACATTACATATATCTTTACCATGTTCATGTAATCCAATCTTAATTATCTTATCGTAATCTTTCGTTTTTTGTTCAAATATTTCTCTCTTACAACCAAAAGTTTCACTAATTTCACCATCTTCGCCTATTGGATAAAAATGTATACCCTCATCATCTGAAAAAATTTCTTGTGCATTTTTCAAATTTCTCTTTAAAATAACTATTTTAACAATATCATATTTTGTTCGCAAATAACGAAAAAGTCCATTACACGTAAACATGTCACCTAAACCCAAATGTGGTAAAACAAAAACCTTTTTCATATAATGTATAATATAAATTATTTATTTAAATATAAATTAATCTTGTCATTTATATGAAAGTAGAAGTTTCAAATGGTGAATTGGTTGATAAATATATTATTTTACAAATTAAACAAAAAAAAATTAAAAATAATGAAAAACAACAATATATTCAGAAAGAATTAAATTATCTAAGTAAAATAGTCAAACAATTAAATGTATCCACAGAGTTGTATAGTAAGTTATATTTAATAAATGAAAAATTATGGAATGTAGAAGATAATATAAGAATCAAAGAGAGAAAGTTGGAATTTGATAATGAATTTATCCAATTAGCCAGAGATGTTTACAAAACAAATGATATACGCGCCAATATTAAAAAAAAAATAAACCAAAATACAAAATCAGAATTTCACGAGGTTAAATTATTACCACAATACAAAAGTACCTTTCTTTATTATAATTTTTTACCTTCATTAGCTGATCATGTGTTAGACTTTGATAAATATTTATACTTGCAAGATGGTATAAAGCCACGTCATGATTCAAAACCTTTCATTCCGGGAAATATAAAAGAAAATGATATTGTATTTATAAAGGTTGATTTATTGGAAACATTTTTTAATTTTTACTATCCAAATATTAATCATCCATTTTATTTATTATCAGGTGTAGGTGGAATGGATGTTAAAGAAAAATTCGCACAATTTTTAGATCAAGGTAAAATTATTCACTGGATAGGTTGTAATATTATTTGGAATCATCCAAAAGTTACAAAAATACCAATAGGATTTGAAGAAGAAGAGAGAAGCCGTGATGGTCCAGCTTCAGGAATAGGAGGCGATCAAGCATTATTATATGAATTATATGAACAACGGTTACCCTTTTTTAAAAAGAAGAAGAAGTTATTAATGACACATATGGGAGAAACACATCAATGTCGCAAACAGATTCATTTACATAATAATGATTTTATTGATGTACTTGAAAAAAAAGATTTTGTATCTTATATGAATACCATTAACAATTATCAATTTGTATTATGTCCAAGGGGTAGTGGAACAGATACACATAGGTTTTGGGAAGTTTGTTTAATGGGATCAATTCCTATAGTAGAGAGAAATAAATTGTCGGATTTATATGAAAGGGTACCATGTTTAATTGTTGATTCGTTTAATAATATAAATTATAAAATGTTAGAAGAATTTAAATATGAAGGAGAGAAAGAGGTCAACAATTTTTTGTTTTTAGATAAATTCGTAACATTGGTACATAAGATTTGTAAAAAAAATTAATATATAAATATATTAATTTAATTATTAATAAATGTATTTAGATTGCGTTTTAACCGCTAGTGATTTAAATCCTTTATATTTAGATTTTATACCCATATTTATAAAAAGTTGGAAAATTCTTTTACCAAAGGTTGATATTAAAATTATATTAATTGCAACATCTATTCCAAAAGAATTAGAACATTTTTCAAATTATTTGATTTTATTTCCACCTATTGAAGGAATTGCAACAGCATTTATAGCACAATATATTAGAATTTTATACCCATCATTATTAAATTATAAAAATGGGATATTAATAACAGATATTGATATGATGCCAATGAATTCCATTTATTATACAAATAATATTAAACATTTGGAAAATGATAAATTTATTTGTTATCGTCAAATAGGCGGCGAAATTAATGAAATACCTATTATGTATAATATTGCAAAATCGTCAACATGGCAAGAAATTTTCAAAATTTATAATATTACTGATATTATTGCACGATTAAAAAATATTTATTCAAAAATTAAATATGAAAATAAACACGGCGGCGGCGGTTGGTTCACAGATCAAAAACAATTATTTACATATGTAATGAAATGGCACGATAAAACGAATCGTTTTATTAAATTAAACGATATTTATACCGGATTAAATAGATTAGATAGAATTTCATTATCAAAAATAACGGATGATATTAAACATAAAATTAAAATAGGATATTATTCTGATTATCATGCACATCGTCCTTATAAAAAATATAAAAAAATAAATGATAATGTTATTGAATTATTAGAACAAACGAAAGAAGTTATTTTACCACCTATAAATTTAATGATAAGAGAGAAAAAGGAGCAGGAATTGGAAAAATTTATTAACAGGGCGAAATTATATTGTTTTTGTAAAGAATACAATTGTTGTAATAAAACATCATATTCAAAAAAAAAATATAAACTAATTGAAAGTGATTTTTCTTTTGAACGATTATTGAATGTTCATAAAACAATCCTTAATTTAAAAGATCACGAAAAAATATTATTTGCTTCATATGGAATTGATGGTAATTGGAAATGTGTTAAAGATATTATACAAAAATTTGTAACAAGTGGTGAAAAAGAATTAATTATAAATAATAAAAATATGAATGGCGATCCTATTTTTTCTAGAGAGAAAACATTGCAAATTATTACTAGTGAATTTAAACGATATATTGTACCTGAAACACATACTTTATATAAAGGAGAAAACATCTGTATAGCAATTCAAAATATATCGTCAATTATTAAGAATGAAAAAATATATAAAAATCTTAATGATATATTTTTTGAATAAATATCTAAAATTAATATTTTTCATTTAATTAATGAAATTATTTATTGATAATAATAAAATTTACACATCGTCTTCACAAAAACAAGCAAAATGTTTCACCGAATATGGAATGAAATTTGAAATAATAAATATGTTCCCAATATCAAAAAAAATTAATATTGCATTACATATAGAACAATTATTATTAATCCCTTGTACACATATAACAAATATTTGGCATTTAATGCATCATTTATTAATTACATATAAATATAATAAAAAATATAATATAAAATTTGTTTTTCTTATTTTTTTTCCTAGATTTTATGAAAGACAGGGTAATATTATAAATTCAACATATATTGAATTAATTTTTAAAGGTATGGGCTTTGATTTTGAAAAATATAAAGAAATTTGTGATATCTTTTCGAAAGGAGATGCGATTAATGTTAAAAATTTACATATTGTGAATCAAACTATGAATTTTCATCATGAACCAATTATTAATGATTTTAAAAATAACATTTTAAAAAATTTTAATATTGCAAGAGACGAAAGAAAGAAAATAACCTTTATTTTAAGACGTGGGACGAGAGAAATTACAAATTTAGATTTTGTTAAAAAAGAATTGGGAAATATACATTATATTTATATGGAAGATTTAACCATAGAGCAACAATTAAAACATATCGCTGATACCGATATATTAATTGGCGTCCACGGTGCAGGATTAGCATGGTGCATTTTCATGAAAAAAAATTCATTGTTGATTGAATTGTATCCTGGTGATTCAAATACTAATAATTATATAAGATGGTGTAATATAGCAAATATAAGATATGAACGTATTTCTGTTAACATAAGTTCTGGTGATCCATTAAATTTCAGAGAAGTAAAAGTTAATTTAAATAAAGAAATGATTAGAAAAATACATAAAAAATTCCAATAAATACATATAATATGAATATACCCGTTTATGTATCAATAACCTCTATTTATGAAAGACAAGAATTACTTTATCAATGTCTTCAGGGAATTTTACAACAGTCTTTATTACCAAAGAAAGTTTATCTTTATTTATCAGAAGATAAATCTTTATTTGATAACGGTTTTGTAAATAAAAAATTAACATTTAAACCATTGGAATATTTGTTAAAAAAAAATGATATATTTAAAGTTTTTTGGGGAAATGATATTGGACCTTATGGTAAATTATTGCCATTATTAAAAAAAAAATGGAAGGAAGATTGTTTAATTATAACATTAGATGATGATACAGTTTACAATTTAAAATTAATAAAAAATATGGTAGAAGATTATAAAAAAAATAAATGTGTCATTTGTTATAGAGGTTTTACACCCGATATAACAAATATAGAAGAAATGACATATTTGAAACGAAAGGTACCAGCAATACCAAAATATATTTATAATTTTCCTACAGGAAAAGGCGGTATATTATATCATCCGACATTTTTTCATAAAACGAATGATTTAATATTTAATGAAAAAATTTATAATAAAATATGTAAAACAGCTGATGATGTATGGTTTCATATTATTAGAATTGTGAATGGTGTAGATTGTTTTTTAGATAATAAAACATGGAAATTAATTGATAATCATGCTCACGGGCTTAGTTCAATAAATAATAAATCAGATTGTTTGCATAATGATATTCAAATTCAAAATGTTATAAAAAAAATAAAAGAATTGGGATATTTATAATTAAAGATAATTATGATATATAATTTATAATGAATGGTTCAATAGCACCAATAATAACTCACGCAATGAATACATTTAAAAAAAAAAAAATAAATGTATTGGAAATAGGAGCTAGATATGGAGAATCGGCTGTTACGATAATGAGATATTTAAATGTTCATAAATATATAATTATAGACCCATATACTAGTTATGATGAATACACTAGAGATAGTTTTAATAAAATAATAAAAAATGATAAAGATGATCACATATTTAATAATACTAAAAAATTATTAAACAATTTACATAATAATATTATATTTCATAGAACATTTTCAAATAATCAAAAAACAATTGATACCATAGAGGATAATAGTATTGATTTAATATTTATAGATGGTAATCATATATTTAAATATGTATTGGAAGATTTAGAAAATTATTATCCAAAATTAAAAAAAGATGGTATTTTATGTGGAGATGATTTTTTTATGAGAAAAAGAGAGAATGATATTTTAAATTCTATGCCTGGTAAAGCTGGTTATGATGGACCGATGGTATATGAAGCTGTATTGGAATTTTGTAAAAAATATAATAAAGATTATGTTACATTTGGAAAACATCGTCAATATGGTAAAGTATTTATGATAGTATAATTTATTTGTTCAACCATGTTTTAATTTTATTTTTAATATCATTATCTATATAAAGATCGTCATTAAATGGATCATTATTTTTCTTAGTATCATTAATTATATTATAAGTTTTATTATTTTTAATAATAGTTTTATTATTTTTATTTGATTTATATAGTATATTTGTATCAAATTTTTCAATCATATTATTTAATTTAAATATTTTGGGCCATGAATTCTGTTTATTCATTTGTATACTTAAAACTTTTGCATCAGGTCTCATAAAAGCGAGGTTCGTCATATGGGCACCTTCAATAGATACAAAATGTGTTGTTCTGGAAAATAGTTCTACTTGATCTTTTAATGATATTGATAAATTATCTATAAAAATATCAAATAAATCTTTTAAAATTTCATAATTATATATATTTCTTCTTCCACAATCCTTTCTAGTATAAAAAACCTTATATTTTTGAACTATTCTGTTTTTTGGAATATTATATTTATTAAAAATGATTGTTCTTATTTGTTTACAAATATTAATATCAACAGTATGATTAAATTTTAATTTATTTGGAAACATTTTTATTTTATAAGCATCTTTTGGTATTTTTTCATATAAAACATGGTTATGTGTTAAAATTAATATTTTTAATAAATCACAAATCCATTGTATTTTAAATTTTTTGTTATGGCCCGCGAACCAGATGTCTGTTTCTGTATAGTAAGAAAAATAAATATTAATAGGTTTATTAAAATTATTTAAAAATTTATAAATAAATGGTAATTCGGCATGATAAAAATGTGCAATATTTGACGCGCGCACTTCATAATAATACATATTTATTGACATGTATATACATTTTATTTATTTTTATTTAATTTTTATTTAATTTTTATTAAATAATAATAATTTATTTTGTTCTTTTGTATTTTTCCATTTTCCTATAGTATTTTTATAATCTATCAAAGGTATACTATGAAAATTTATCTGTGACATATAATTTAAAATTTCTTTAACTTGGAATGAATAAGATGGATAATAAACATTTTGAGTATGATTGGTCAAAAATAATAAACTACATGGAAATGTTCCAACAGAAAATACAATGTTTTTTGCCGATAATATTTTTTTAATATCATCAATTAACATATTTTTCTCATGAATAATATGTGTATACTTTTTTTTTAATAATTCAATGCATGGATTATTGTCAATATCATTAATCAAATAAATTTTTTCATAATTTTCATTATCAATGATATCTGTGTAATATGATAATGGCGGCGGTATATAATTTGGATAAGGATTATTATAAAAAATATCGCCGCCACGTATATGAATGACAAGATCATTATTGCTTAGTGATGGTAAATCATTAGATTTAATAATAAATATACTCTGTAAAATTTTTTTCATTTTATCAATATTTTTTTTAAAACATTTGTTGTCAAATTTTTTAATTTTTGTGGCATAAAAAAAATTATCTCCTTCTGTATCAATATATGTATGATTATCCGTATTTTTAGTTAACATAATTTTAATAGTATTAAAAAAGGGGTGGGGTGGTATTTCAATATTATATTCGTAAAACAAAGCAATTAAAATGACATGTCTTAATTGTATGAGATTATTACCTAATCTTCCAAACCAAGAATTTATTTTTAAAATCATTATACATAGAATAATTTTAAAATTTTAATAGATATTAAATTATAATTAAATTTGTATATTGTTTATTAAATTTCATATTTGTAATTAATGTAAAATTAATATTATCATTTTCATTTATACAGTCTTCTATAAATGTACGTGTTTCAATTAATGGGTGTTCATTTTTAATTAAAATTTCTCCTTTATTATTATAAACACCTGTTTCAATTAAATATTGCAAATTTTTATTTATATATTTCATATCATAATAATATGTTTTTTCCCCTAATTTAAATCCATCAAATCCCACCAATGTTATTTTATTATATTTTTTTGTATCTAATAAATATTTAAACATCATAATACCAGATGATGGTTTTGTATTATATTTGTGTTTAAAATAGTTTATATATATATCATTATATAAATCATCATTTTGGAAAAGAGCATTATTTTTTAAATATTTCTTATAATTATTCTCACCTGTATTGGTGTTGAAAATTTTTTGAATATTTAGATTTTTGTTTACTTCATTGGTATATCTTTCATCAATAGTTCCACAATTTGCAAAATGATAATTAATTGTTCTATTTTGAATAAGATTATAAAAAAAATTTGTTAATACGGGATAATTACATATTGCAATTTCATCATGTTGATTAACAATTTGTTTTGTACATTTTAATACTGACGGGCCTTTTCCGAAAAGTATAATTGATTTTTTCATTTAATTATAAATAAATTTATTTCTAATTAAATTTTAAGTATTTATCTATTATGTGTTTGAGATAATATTTTTCCTTGATAATTTCTTGTATGATGTTGAAAAGTTATTGTATTGAAACCGGCCTTTTTACATCTTTCGCAAATATATATGAATGCGTCTGTAATATTATCAAAATTAATATTTTGTAATTCTTCATCGGAAATAACCATAATACTATCATGATGACCGGTACTATAATTTGTACGAGAAGGATAATTTTCTTTTAAAAATAAATTTTTAACAGGAATCTTTCCTTTATAAGCCATTATGCTATTTAATTTTTTAATACCTATTAAATTACGATGGTATTTATATGCATAATTAAAATACAATTCATAATTTGCCATTTTACCGGCACAATCTTTAATATTATTATTTTCAAGTGTTTCATATTTTTTCTGTACTGTATCTAATGCTGCATTCCAAAATTTTTTTCCATGTTTATGTTGAATGTGATTGATCATTTGATACATTATATCTTTATTAACCAAAATGAAATGGGTTATGCCGGATTCTTTTATTTGTTTTTGCAAATTAGGAATCATTAATCTCATATATTCATTATAAACTACTGTGCCATCTGTTAAACTAGTATTAAATAAGGTTCTTCCAAATTTATCTAATAATGTAACGGGTTTTAAAAATATTGTATCAGCATCGAGCATTAATACATATTTTTCTGTATTTGGAATTAAACAAGGTGCGCATCCTTGTAAAATGTCGGCATAATACCATCCTGTTTTCCAATGATCTCCTATTTTATTAATAACATCAATAAATGAAAAGGGTAATTTATTTTCAGGATAACAAATTGCAAGATCAGTTAATTTTGTTTTGGATATTACGTAAACATTATTAGCATATTTAATATTTTTTTTTGCATATTTTATACATAAATCAAGTGTATTTATGTCTTTTTTATGCGCGGGAATAATAATATCAATTTTGAAGGTTGTATTATTTTCAATATTTTCTTGTGATAAAGGTACATTAATAGATTCATTTGTGTGCCAAAACCATTCTTTAGGACATTTTTCATATTCTGGGCCGTTTGGACCCGATCCGGTTCTACATAAAAAATGGTGTATAATTCTTTCTTCATATGTTCCGTGATTGGCAGCTGCCTCAATTTTAGCCCATCTTTTATCTTTTTCACCACTAATATATTGTAAGGCAATTTTACCATAATGTATGATATAAAAATCTTCAGTATTTTTAATTGGTTCGGGCATAATTTCAGGTAATGGATGATGATTGCTAATACCTCCAATTATCTTTTCTTCATTATATGAATAATTAAAATTTTTATTATATTTCAATAAGATATGTTTTCTCCATCCATTATTTAAAAAAGGATTATTCACAATTTTTGTACCAGTTTGTGTATAAAAGTTATCTGTTCTATAATGATTTTCATTTTTGAAAAGATTTATGAATCTTACAGACCAGCAATTTACAGATTCATCAATATTATTAAAAAAATCAATGAAAGAAGGAGTTGGTATTTCATCAGCATCTAACATTAATATGTATTCAGGGTTATATTTAATTATGTGATTAAATAATTCAGTTTTACCAAGCGCAGACATTCCTGTATCTAATACATTTTCCGAATATCGTTTTATAAATTCAACATTATCAAAAGATTTACATATTTCTTCTGTTTTGTCATTACTATTATCATCTAAAATTACAATTTTATCACAAAATTTTGTTAAAACAGATAAGGTTTTACCTATAATCCATTCTTCATTTTTTGTAGGAATACCACAAACTAATTTCATTATATATTTAAATATTTAAATATTTATATGTCTATACGAATAGATAAGATAACTAGAGGAAGATTCGGTAATAAAATACTTCAATATAATTCGTTAATACAATTAGGAAAGAAACACAACGTGTCGTGTAGTATGGTGCAAAATATTGTCCGGTTCATTCCGAGTAAAAATCTATAAATTATTATATACTTTAAAAATTTAATTTATTGATCAACCTTCATTTTTCTAAAAATTAATAAATTTTTCCAGACCCATTCCCATACATGTGGATATTCATTCTTTCCAACATGATCTCTGGTTGGTATACATTTTTTTCTTATTCTTTCTGTCTCAGTATCATCATAATAAAATCCACGTTTTTGAAACAATGATATCCAAAATTTTGGTTCTTGACAATTTATATGTCCTGTCCCTCCCTGACCTGGTCGCGCAGCTGTAAAAACTACCATATCTTTTGTACTTTGTGTAAGATTTTTAACTAATGAATCACTATACTCTGTAGGTATATGTTCTGCAACTTCAATAGAAATAGAAGCATCATATACTCCCGCATTTAAATCTTTTGATACATCGCCAAATTCAATAAAATTTTCTAAATTAGGGATTTTTTTAATAGATGGTAATGATTCTTCATAACAATATTCATAACCTTTTATTTTTTTTCCTGCATCTAAAAATGCTTCAAGCAAACTTCCAATAGAACAACCATAATCAACTACTGAATCCCAATCATATAATTTTAATAATACTTTACCAAAATTCTTATTTTTGGGTCTATTAACATGAAAATGTCTTGTTTGCCATTCTTCGGTATATAAACCTTTAATAAATTCATCAGTATATTCTTCTTTCTTAAAATTTTTTATTGGTTTTGGCATTTATAAATATATATATTCATTTTATTTAAATAAAAAATAATATTATTATAAAATGTTACATTTTTCATATATATATCATTCCAATAATTCATGTGTCTGCTGCGCGTCGTAATAAATTCATTGTTGCTTCTCTTATATGCCTATTTTCTAACATACTTCTTATATTCTCCATTTAAAATATAAATCATTTAATGTAATTATATATGTCTATACGAATAGATAAGATAACTAGAGGAAGATTCGGTAATAAAATACTTCAATATAATTCGTTAATACAATTAGGAAAAAAACACAACGTGTCGTGTAGTATGGTGCAAAATAATGAAATGACTTATTTTTTTAAAAATATTGTTCCGTTCATTCCAAGTAAAAAACCTATAAAACTATTAACATGTAAAATGGTTTTAGAAGATGAAAAGTTAGATTTTGAAAATTATGAATATAAAATAGATGATCCAGCATATTGTTTACATAATGTTTTTTATAAAGTAACAAACTGTAATCCAAGAAATTTTTTAGAATTAAAAGAGGAATTTAAAACAAATTTACCTAGTGATACATTGAATATAGGTATACATATTCGTGGGGGTGATATTATTTCTAGAGATGGAAATAATGGGAGAGAGATCCATGAATTTAAATATTATAAAGATTCAATTCATTATGTATTAGAGAATTTTTGTAAAAATAAAAAATATATTTTGTGGTTATGCACGGATGATATAAATTTTCAAACATTTAAAGAAACATATAAATATTTAATTGATACAAATTTACCAGTAAGAACAGGTAAAATTGTTGGTAATCAAAGTGATTATATATATGATTGGGCGACTTTAAGTGAATGTGATATATTAATAAATAGTTCAAGTACATTTTGCGTGACAGCAGGATTTTTGGGAAAAAGTGATAAAAAAATAATTCATTCAAAAAAATGGTTAGATAAAAATATTAATCATGAGCCGTGGAATAATAATATTTCGGTGACATTTTTTTCTATGAGACCCGACCGAGAGTATTCTTTAATAGATTATAGAAAAAAATATGATGATTTTTGGATTAATATTTTAAAAAATAATAATTGGTATTTTTGTAATAAAAATATATAAATTTATATTATTTATAATATGGAAAAAATAAATAAATATTATGGTTTATGTATTAATTCAGAACGTAGAAAAAATTTAGAAAAATATGAAAAAAGATTTGATATATCAATAGATACATCATTCAGTGAAAATGCGTTTGAAAAAAATTTTAATTATTATAAAAAGAGAAATTTAATAGTTAAAGATTGGCGTGGTACATTAGGTGGCGTTGGTTGCACTCTTTCTTTTGGTAATATTTATGAAGATATAGTAAAAAATAAATATGAATATTCAATAATCTTTGAAGATGATATAGATTGGAATGAAGAATTTTATGGCCCGTGTCAAAAAAGGTCATTTAAATTTGTATTAAATACAATAGATTTTAATGATAATTGGGATATATTTTATTTAGGAACGGAATCAAGAGGTGAATTAAGTAAACAAAGACACATTAAAGAAAATATTTATGAACTTGAACATGGAAAAATTATAATTCCTATTAAAGAAAAAACATTTAAATCTTTTGATATAAGTAGAAAAAGTAATAAAGTAAAAAAGCATGATAATTTTGGAGGACAACAAGCATTTATACTAACATATAAGGGGGCCTTACAATTATTGAAATATTATTATCCTGCTTATGAAATTTCGGATGGATTAAATGAATATGCGATTATGAATCATGATATAATAAATAGGGCTTTTATACCTACTTTATTTACTCAATTATCCAGTCCCGGATTACCGCAATTTGATGGTAAATTATGGGCAGGTCAAACAAGAGGAAATTTTTATCATAGCAATGAAAAATATGATAAAAATATGACAATATATAAAAAGGGATGTTCGGGGAAACCATTATCTAAAAAATATAAATGGGATAAAACTCACTGTGAGTTATTTAAAACTAAAATGGCAAAATAAAATTATTTTAAATATTTTTACATATTAAAATTATATTGTTAAAATTAAATAATATGATTCCTATTTACAAACCTTTTTTGAAAAATTATAAAAAATCTGCAATGAAAGCTATTGAAAGCGGGTGGATAAGTAATCATGGAATAAATATTAAATTAGCATCAGAAAAATTAAATGAGATATTAAATGTTAAATATAGTATTTTAATGAATAATGGTACTGCAGCTACGCATTGTTTATATATTGCTTTAAAATATAAATATCCTAATATTAAAAAAATTTATTTACCCAATAATACATTTATAACTCCATATAATTGTGGTTTATATGAATATCCGTCGTCTATATTTGAAATTATGAAAATATCTCCCAAAACGTTAAACATTGATACTAGTAAAGAATATATAATGAATTTAGAACAGAATGCTGCGATGGTTATTGTACATAATTTGGGAAATATTGTTAATGTCCCAAGGTTAAAAAGAATGAGACCTGATATAATATTTATTGAAGATAATTGTGAAGGATTATTTGGTAAATATGAAAATATGTATACTAGTTCGTTTGATGGATTGTTGGCTTCATCAATTTCTTTTTATGGAAATAAAACATTAACAACCGGTGAAGGAGGTGTTTTTATAACAAATGATATAGATGTATATAAATATATTAAAAAAGTATATTCTCATGGAATGACAAGTGAAAAATATAAACATGATATATTAGGGCATAATTATAAAATGACAAATATTCAAGCCGGGTTCTTATATGATCAATTAAAAGATTATAATACAATTATTGATAAAAAAAATGAAATATTTAAATATTATTTAAAATATTTAAATAAATGTATTGAAAATGATGAAATTATAATAACACACAAAGAAGAAAATACAATAAAAGCAAATTGGATGTTTAATATTATAATAAAATCAATTAATTATAGTAAATTTAAAGAATATATGTTAAAAAAACAAATACAAATACGCCCATTTTTCTATTCTATATCGTGCCATCCTCATTTATCTGAAATTAAAAATGAAAATGAAACAGCGTTTAATAAAAAAATAACCGAACATGGTGCAATGCTACCATCATATCCAGAATTATCAGAAGAAGAAATTAAATATATTTGTGTATGTATTAATGAATACTTAAAATTTTAATAAAAAATAATTATGGATTTATTCATATAGAAAATTATTATAATAATTTTATATGAGCATACGAATAAATAAAATAACGAGAGGTCGGTTTGGAAACAAGGTATTTCAATATAATAATCTGGTTCAACTTGCTAATAATCTAGGTGTAGAAGCGAGTTGTGTATTGTGGGAAGGTAATGAATATTTTAAGAACATTATTTTATTCAAAAAATCCAATAGAAAACCGCGTATTTTATATTGGAATGAAATTTTGGAAAAAACGGATAAAGAATTAAAAGTGTTGTTGAAAAATCAAGATTTAGCATTAGATGACCCATCATATGCATTGCATAATACGTTTTATAGATTAACAAATAAAGATCCAAGAGAATTTCTAGAATTGAAAGAGGAATATGTTCCAAAATTAGAAAATGATAAATATACGTATGTTGGGATCCATATTAGGGGTGGTGATATATTAGGTTCTGATGGGAATGACGGAAGGGAAATACATACATCTACTTATTATAAAAAATCGATAGATTATTTGGTAAAGAATCATAAATTATGCAAATTTATCGTATGTACAGATGATATGAGTTTTCAATCTTTTAAAGAAACAATTGCTTATTTAAAAGTAAAAAATTATAATTATGAATTAGGTCCCAATTGTGGGCAAAAAAAATTTATTAATGATTTTGCCATATTATGTTATTGTGATATATTGATTAATAGTTCAAGTACTTTTTGCTGTGCTTGTGTATTTATTGGAAAGAAAAATAAAAAGGTAATACACAGCAAAGATTGGATGAATAGGATAGTAAAAGGTGATTTTTCAAATGGAGAATATAAGAAGTATGTTAGGAAATGGACATATAAGATGAGTGACACTGAATTTATTACGACGGAGGGATATAACAAAGCGAAATATTTTTGGTTTGATATTTACGAAAAAAAAGTGAATTATTATAATAATATTATTTTTATTTAAATTTATGATTTTATTTATGTAAAAATGCCAAAACCAATAAAAAATTTTAAGAAAATGAAGGTTGATCAATAAATTAAATTTTTAAAGTGTATAATAGAAATTAGATATTTTTTAAGATATAGAATAGATAGTAGATTTCAAACACTGGGTTTATAATTGAGAATATACACAATTTGGGTCATAAGTATAATTCCCTTGTTTTAATGTAAAATAAAAATTTTTTTCTATAAATGCAACACTTTCTTTTGAAAAATAGTCTGAAAATTTTTTATTATTCCAAATAATAGGATTTTTTTTAGATGATTTTTTAAATGTAATTGGCCCAATGTTTAAATTATTACATAAATTATTTAGAGATTGTTGTGGATTATCATTAATATTTATAAAAAAATCTATTTTATTTTCTTTTGATTTTTTATTATCATAATAAAATAATTCATTTAAATATTCCCATTTAGACATCTGTTCTCCTAATAGCATACCCGATGTAATCCAATTATTAAACATATCCATTATATTTCCCCATTTATTTTTATTAAATTCTTTATTTGCATAAAATCCTATATTAGTGTTTTTTTTAATATTTATAATTTCTTTTTTTTTTATATCACCATTTTTTGTATAAAATTTTGAATTATGATCAGTATAAAACCAGAAAAAATCAATTAATAATTCATATGGATTTTTTATAACACTTATTTTTAAATAATTATCTGTAATGTTTTTTTTATAAAAGTTATTTATTTTTGGAAATAAAACATTTAATGGTAAATGGACATGACAATACCAAGGAAATATGGAACGGGACATCCGCAAAATTTCAACATTTTTATCACCACGGTTTGATAAATATGAATTCATACTCCCAATTATATCATTGCTAGAAGAACAATATTTTTGAAGTTGCGTTTCTATATGCCTTGCGTTTACAAAATAAGGTTTAATAAATATAAATTTTTTTTTTGTAGAAACTAAAACCATTATATATATATATATATATTTATTTTGTATAAATACCATCATAATAATAATTTGTTAATGTTATTCTGGTGCCTTCTTTGATATTTGTCCCTCTATGAATATTATGTGATAAAAATAATATTACATCTCCTGCACTTCCTGTTAATAATTGTATTTTATCTTTATGATCTATAGCTATTTTATCGTGGAATCGTGTACTTTTTTCCTTAGATATGGCTGGATAATCAGTTGATTTTAAATTAGGATACAACATTGCAAACGGTCCGTTATTCTTATTAACATCTGTTAAATATATCATTGCTTTATATTGTATCTTATGATTATCAACGTGCCAACCACCGCCGCTATTTGCTCCTTTTTTATATTTTAAAATTCCTAATTGACATCTTTTAGTTTTTCCATCCGCGGCATGACTTAATATTTTTTTTCCAATTGATAAAAAAAAAGAATCATTTAAAAATTCTTTAGCTTCGTTTGAATAATTTTCAAATCTTGTCACACGCAAATCTCCGCCTTCCCCTTTATTGTAAGGTATATTTTTATATGTATTAACTTGTTTTAATATAGAATTACAGAAATCTTTTGATTTATAATTTCTTAAGATATAAAATCCTTTATTTTGTATTTCTTCAACTATTTCTTCTTGTTTCATTATATTATCCCACTTCCATTCATCTTTAATTTCTTCCAATTCTAATGTTGTTTCATCCCAACAAAGTTCGTGATGTTTTAAAGTTTTATTTATATCTACTCCTTTTGTATAATTATCCCATAAAGCCCTATCCATATTACTTTGTCCTGATAAGTAATAAGGTTTTATTTTACTGTAATGTAAAATTGTTGCTTCTCCTCCGGCTAATTTATGTGGTTTTGGTGAATTAATGGGTTGATTTGAAGGTCTACATCTATGTTTTGTGATATCGTATTTTAATTTGTAATTTTTTATATTTTTAACAATAAAACCCTTATTTGTAATAGGTTTACTAAAATCTCTTTTTATACCATGTTTTGTAGTGAATTTATCAATTCTATAATGATGTTCATCTTTATATAAATCTCTCATAGGTAAGAACCAAGTATTAATAGAAGTATCAATATTTTCAAAAAAGGATATAATACTTGGAACAGGCAATTCATCCGCATCAATAAAAAAGAAATAATCAGGATTATATTCATATGCTTTATCTAATAACTCTTGTCTTTGTAATGCCCCTTCTCTATTTTTAGGATCGCGTTTTCTTCTAATCAAAAGTTCAACTTTTTCAAATTTTTTACAGATTTCTTGTGTTTTATCTGTACTATTATCATCATTTACAATAATTTTATAACAAAATAAAGATAATACTTTTAAAACTTTTTCAATGCAAAATTCTTCATTTTTGCATGGAATGCAGGCAACAATTTTATATTTCATTATTTATATAATAAATAATAGAATTTTAAGGTAATTTTTATTATATATATATATATCAATGGTAAAAAAATACATAATATACACAGATATGGTAGGCGATTTATGTCATATGAATCATATAAAACATTTAGAAAAATGTAAAGCATTTAAAAATAATTCTTTATTATATGTAGGTCTGCATTCTGATGTTGAATCCACAAAATGGAAAAGACAACCAATTTTTAATATTCAAGAAAGAGAATATATTTTTAAATCTTTGAAAATGGTTGATAAAGTAATTCTAAATGCACCCATTATAATTACAGAAGAATTTATCAATAAATATAATATCGATATGGTTATACACGCACATTCAAAAGAGGAAGATGAAAAATATTACTTTCAACATAAAAATGCTATAAAATTAAATAAATTTATAAGATTTGAATATAATCAAGGAATAAGTACTACTGAAATTATTAATAAAATAAAAAATAATTATTAATTATATATGTAAAAAACTTATATTTTATATATATATGTTTTTTATAAAATTAAAAAGTATATTTATTGATTGGTTTTTATTAAATAAATTATTTTATATAGATTATTATTTTAATAATAATTATAATCAAAAAACAGTAAATAAAATGTTTTATAATTTATTATGGTATAATAAATCTATGAATTTTTGGTGCAGTTTTCATGGATTATTTCATTTAATTTATAATATAAATAGTACTAAGGATATACCATTTGATAATAAATATGGTGTATATAGATATTATAATAATAATAATTGTCGTTTAAAAACAGATAAAACCAAAAGCAACGCTTATTTATGGAATTATTTACCATTAAAAACAAAATCTAAATCAAATTGGACTAATGATATAATGATAAAAAAAAATATTGATTTTCTTGAAAAAAAATATAATATAATTAAAAATATTTATGATAAACATATTTGTGAAATGAAAGAACATCCCGAAAATTTAACTTCATTAAGTAAAGGAGCATGGTCCAGAATTTCTTTATATGGTATTAATGATTGGGAAGAAAAATTTAATGGTAAAATCATTGATGATATTAAATCAAATTTCAGAATTGCTTATAATCATGGATTAGTATTTTTTTCTAAAACATCTCCTAATACAAAAATAAAAGCTCATTATGGATCATCTAATTTACGTATACGTTTACATCTTGGAATTTATGTTCCTGATAAATATAACACTATAATGAATGTATCTAATGATAAATTATATTGGGAAGAAGGTAAAGTTATAGCATTTGATGATTCTTTTTATCATTCAAGTGAAAATAATAGTTCTTTAGATAGGATAGTTTTAATAATTGATATTTTTAATCCTTATTTATCGGATGACGAATGCCTCTTTTTAAGAAATGAAACTCTTAAAAATCTAGGAAAAATAAACTATATTTATTAGATTTTTGGACTAATATTTGGAACGAAAGAAAGAGAAAAAATTTTTTAATAATTTATACTATTTATGTGATGACAAAGTTTAAATATTCATCATTATTTTCATAATCCTCTCGTTTATAATCTGGTCGCATTTTTATCCATGTTTCAGCATAAATACTTAAATCATCATTTAAATATACATAGAGAGGATGAGAACTACAATTTTTCATAGCTTCATGAGCTTTACAAGGTTTTCTCCAATCTCCACCCGAACTTGTTGTTCTAGATCTGTAATTATTATATATACCATCTAATAATTTTTCAGCATATCTTGGAATTAATATATTTTTTAAATTCCAATCCTTATGGTATTCTTTTATACTTACTGGGTCATCTAAAAATTTTCTATCTAATCTTGCACCATTCCATGATTGATAATATTTATCATTTATAGTTAAAAATGACCAAAAGTCAAAAAATCTTTCTCCTTTTTTTAAATTCAAACGAAGCAATTTACCTTTTTGAATTCGCGCGCCATTTTTAACGAATTTATAGCCATTATTTAATATTTCTTTTTTTAATTCTGGATTAAATTTTTCATTTTTAATTAATATATTATTATATTTATTTAAATTAATAATTAAATCACAACCTCCATCTATTTTAATATGATTTTTTTCACGTAAAAAACCAATCAATGTACCAGCGTATAAAACAAGATTTACATTATATTTTTCAAAAATAGATATAATTTCAAACATATCACGCATTTATAATAAATATATATATTTTAATTTTTAATAAAATAACAAGGTCTAGATACCCAATCAAATCTTTTAATTATTGGTTTTTCATCCAATTCTTTCAAAAAATCATCTGTTCCTTTTGTATCACCAAAATAACTATACCCTGATGTTCCCCAACCTCCATAATTATCTAATAATATAATACCACCTGGCGACATATGATTCCATATTGTTTTTAATGCTATATATGTTGGTTCTACAAAATCACAATCAATATTTAATAATGAAACTTTTATTCCGGGATTTTTTTTAAAATATTCTGGCACTGTTTTACAAATATCCCCTGCTATAAATTCATAATTTTCAAATTTATGAAAATCGAATACTTTTGACAACTGATTCACTTTAATAGAAGAAGAACCTGCCGTTTCAATCCAGTGTTTTCTTTGTGGTTGGTCTTCATCATATTTAGTATTTGGGTATTCGTCGCTAAAATTATCAAATCCTATAATTTTTGATGTATCATCTGTTCCTAATAATTTTCGAAAATGTGCAAATCTATTTAATGATTCTCCCTTAAATACCCCACATTCAATAATTTCTCCAGGGACATTCTTTACCATTTTCATAATTTCATAATGTGCTATAAATCTACCAAAACGATTATTAGGTGCCATTAAATGCCAATTTACACCCGCATCAAACATTTTTTGTTGATTATTAAAATCAGGTAAGACGAACATTTATATAATTATTTATAATCATTTTTTAAAATATCATTAAACGCAAATTTCAATCCTTCTCTTAATGATACTTTTGGTTTATAATCCAAATCATTTTTGGCCTTAGATATATCGGCGCATGTATATGGGACATCCCCCATTTGATTTTCTATTTGTTCATAATTTGCTTTTTTTCCTGTTACCTTTTCACATAATTCTATAAATGTATTCAAAGATATTGGATTACTATTTCCCAAATTATATACTTCACATTTTACATTTTTTTTATTATCTATTGCTGCTACAACGCCGCGAATTATATCATCAATATATGTATAATCTCTTGATGATGTACCATCGCCATATTTATAAAATTTATTTCCATCATTTATTGCTTTTAAAAACTTATATGGTGCCATATCCGGTCTCCCTCTTGGACCATATACAGTAAAAAATCTCAATCCTATAAAATTTATTTTGTATAATTGAGAATACATTTTTGCCAATATCTCCATGCTTCTCTTACTGCATGCATAGGGACTATTACAGGTTTCAATGGGATCATTCTCAGAAAAAGGTAATTTTTGATTTAAACCGTACACAGAACTGCTACTAGCATATGTTATATGTTTGACATTATTCTTTATAGCTTCTTCTATTATATGTACAAATCCTTCAATATTGACTTTTATATACAGTTTGGGATTTTGTATTGAGTATCTGACGCCAGCCATACCTGCAAGATGACATATTATTTCAGGCTTCCAATCAGATATTAAATTTGTTGTTGTTATATCATCTTTTTTAAATTTAAAATTTGGATAATTTTTCAAGATATTAAGATTTTTTTCTTTAACTTGTGGTGAATAGTAATCATTCATATTATCTATTCCAAATATAGAAACATTGCGATTTTTGAGTAAATATTCACATAAATGTGATCCAATAAACCCACAACAACCTGTAACTAAAATTTTTTGAGTTTTTATTTCTATAATTTGTGAGAGTGTTCCAAATTTATCACACCACTGGTGATTTAAAGAACAATTAATTACTGGAAAACAATGATGACATTGTGAAAAATTACAATCACCTAAGGAACAAAAGTTATTCATAATAATAATAATGAATATCTCTTTAATTAATATATGTTATAAAATGTTCCGGACGTAAACGACCATTCATTATGGCGCAATGGTGTGCCTTAGACCAATTATATTTAAGATTATCAATGGTTGGTTTAATTATTTTATTGAAAGATTCAAATTTTACTAAGAAAAAACTGCTATTATCAAATACAGTATTGGTATTTTTTTTCCCTCCATGAAATGTTCTAATAATTTTATGTGTATCACCAAAATGTTCTATAAATAATTCTACAAATTTTTCATAACCAATATTACACATTGATGGATGTATTTCGAATGCTATATGTTCTGCTGTTTTTAATAATTTTAATTCATCTTTATTATTAAATAAATATTTTTCATCACCTTCGCAATCGCATGATAAGCACCATTTTTCTTTTGGATCGATATTATATTTTTTAATTAATTCTTTTAATGAAATATCTTTTCCAAAAAAACTTTTATGTAAATGCACGTTTGACAAAGAAGAACATTCAGTTTTAATAATATTAAATAATTTTTCTTCTGGTTCAAATCCTATACATAATGTTTCGGGATTATCTTTACCCATATGATTAATATGCCATTTATGACATGTCCCACAAGCCCCAATATCAATATAATTTTTAAAAAAATTTGGTGGATATTTTTCCGTAAAATACTCACTATAGCAATGTTTATACCATTCTTCTGGATTTTTTAACTTGAAATTCCTATACATTATATATTTTTATTTAATATTATTTAAATACTTATATTCCTTATAAGAATTCAATATTTATTAGTTAAAATATAAAATAATAAAAAAAATCTTAAATATTATGGAAAAATATTTATGAATTAATAATGTTAATTAAAAATATTAATGATGTTGGTAAATGTGAAATATTGGCTACATTGATATCTAGTTTATTAAAATTTAAGTAAATTTAAAATCCGATAAATTAGTAACTTTATTAAAATTTTTATAATCTTTAAAATTTATTGTAGATATATAATAATAATTTTTATCAGGAAAAATTTTACCTAAATTTTGCACATAATCTATTATTTTTTCCGCAGGATGGTCCGCCCAGAGTCTAGAACGATTCAACGTCCAATAATATCGCCTTGATTTATTATTAGCATCAAATCCTATAAAAAATATATTTTTTATACTTTTTTGTAAAGAAAAATATTCTAATGATTTCGTTCCGGTGCATGCTTTAAAACTTTTAAGGTTGAAATTTTTTCTATTTGAATTATAATATTCCATTGTATAATCAGATGGTAAATCTGGAATACGTGGGGCACCTCTATAATTTGAAAGATTTTTATTTTGATATTCTTGAATCCTTTTTACAGATTCCTCATAAGGTTTACTATAATCGGACCATCCTGAACCATGGTCGTGCGATATTAACATTATTATTTTTTTTATTTTTAATTTATCGGCAAGTTCTTGAGAATAATTAACCGCACCATCCTCTTTATACTTAGATAAAAGCTCTGGCGACAGTATGGGATTTCCACCAGTGATCATATAATCTATTCTTTTAGGCAAAAATTTTTCATATTCTTTTGTATATAATGGCCAATTAACACCAATAATAGTATCAAAATTATTATAAAATTCTGAATTACATTTTAAAATACTAGGACCTTTAGCTACAATTGCTATATTTTTCATTATATATTAACTATTTTTTTTTTTTAGATGCTTTTGAAACTCCATATGGATTCGTAATATCTTTTACATTTCAAAATCATTCACGAGAAGGTTCTGGAATTGTGACACATAATAGTAGTGGAGATAAGAGATAATTAATATTTTATATCTCTAATATGAGCATCTTTTATTTCTAATCCATTTTCTAATACAATCCAAAAATGTTTGTCATCATTTATATTTCTTATCGTTCCTTTTTCCCATTTATTATTAATTTTATAATATATTTCAGTGTTTAATGGTATAATATTTTTAACATTTTTTTTTTTAATATCTATTTTTTTTCCCGTATTAGGATTAAAATCAAACATGATTAAATTTTGATTTTTTGATAAACAATTTTCTCTAAAAAATAATTTAATATTATTATTTTCAATTAAAACACTATTTATTTTAAATTGATATCTCATATTTGTATGTAAATAATAATCAATTATTTCCCAATTTAATCCATCTTTTGATTTCAAATATAATGTTTTTTCTCCATTAAATACTTGTCTTTTCGTCGTTCCACATGCCTCAAAATATGGTGAAAATGCAAACAATATATTATCTTTTTCATAAACAACAAAACTGTAATAATTATTATTATTATTTCCTTTATGTTCATTTATAATATTTATCTTTTCTGGTAGTGACCATTCCAATAAATCTTTTGATTTTCTTATATAAATCCTCCTTTCATCAAGAGAACTATTCAAACGTCCGAAAAAAATATATTCATTTTTCCATTTAATTAAACAGGGGTGAGTATCAAAACAACATTCACCTAATTTACAAGTTGGTGATTTAATATAACTATGCAAAATAGGTTCTGTTGAGATTTGTTTCCAATGAATACCGTCATTTGATTTTAATAAATACATGCCATTTTTTCGGTCTGTTCTAGGCTTTTTCCAATCCAATAATGTTCTTTTGTTTTTTGGCCACACAAGATCGGGTATCGGAATTTCGTTTGGTTCTTTATTTGAAATATGACATCCACATAACATATATAAATAATTATCTTCGTTAATTATACAAAAAACACCACCAGGCGCTTGATTAATTATTATTAAGGGTTTACATTTTTTGAAATCTAATGTTTCAGATATTAGTAAACAAATATTTTGTTTCATAGAAAAATAATATAAATGATATTTATCCTTAAATTTAATTATTTCAAAATACAATCCAGAAAATTGGTGAGTTTCCTCGACCAGTGAATAAATATTTGTTTTGTTTTCCATATTATTATTTAATTATATTAATATTACAATATTTTAACATATTAGTATTATATTCACCCAATGTAGGATCTTGTAATTCGAATGTCGTTATATCAATATTTGAGTTGAATGAAATTTTCCAATTTCTTTGAAAATTATTTTTTAAAAAATATGCATTATTTTTTCTTCCATCCACTATAATGAATGTTCCCGGTATTAATATAGGTTCCAAAAATAATACATCACCTAACATTGCTGTAATATCAGGATTATTAAAATTAAATCCATTGGTTTTTTTTACATCTTTGGGATCAGGTCCATCAATATAAATTAGTTGTGGATTAATAGTTGGCAAATTATCATAATAATGACATAATCTGTCATTAAATTTACCGATATGAACATCAGTAATAATAATTTTAATAATTTTTTGTATATCAGGAAATTTTTCCAGTTTTTTTTTAAATTGTTCTGTCCAATATTTACTAGTATCAATACAATGTATTTCAAATTTATTATGTACCCTAATAAATGGTTTTTTTTTTAAAGAGTCATATGTTTTTTTATGTTTTAACAAAGCATCTGCCATAATAATTGTTGAATATCCTAAACCAAATTCCATAATTGTAAATATTTTCCTTTTTAAAATAGTTTTATGTAAATTAATTAAATCACCAACATCGATGGGATATGGTATAAATTTTTTATCCGGGTTTTTCTCTCTATAAAAACTATTATTTCCGAAATATACATCAGTATATTTATATTTTTTATTAATATTTTCTTGTTCTTCTCCCGTAAAATATTTTAATAGATCATTTTCTTTTAAATAAGTTATATCAATCATTTCATTGGTATATTCCATTAATTATTTAAATATAACAATATTTAAGTTATTAAATGACAAAAATATTATGCTTAATTCCAGCACGAAGTGGTTCCAAAGGCATACCCCATAAAAACATTAAAGATTTTAAAGGGAAACCTTTATTGGCTTGGTGCATCGTACAAGCCAAGAATAGTAAATATCAAATGAAAATTATTGTTTCTACAGATAGCGAAAAATATAGAAAAATAGCAATCCAATATGGGGCAGAAGCACCTTTTCTACGTCCTTCCGAGATTTCTCAAGATTTATCTACCGATTTTGAATGTATAAAACACACCCTTGATTGGTTAAAAACAAACGAAAAGTATTGTCCAGATATTATTTTACATCTTAGACCTACACAACCATGTCGTAAAGTAGAAGATATCGACGCTTGTTTAGATATATTTATAAATCAAAGAGAGAAATACGATAGTTTGCGAACAGTTGTACCCTTTGAAAAGTCACCTTACAAAATGTATTCTATAACAAATAACACATTAACCCCTTTATTTTATACATATAAAAACATAAACGAACCCTATAATCAATGTCGGCAAAAATTACCTCAATGTTATTTGCACAATGGATATATCGATATTTTAAATGCAAAAAATATTGATAAAAATATGTTAAGTGGGGGGAAAATATTCCCTTATATAATGAATAAAACGGATACGATTGATATTGATACCAACGAAGATTGGGAAAAAGCAGAAAATTATTCGTTCATTTCCAATGATGTGTTATATTAACATTTTATTATTAATTAACCATTTTTTATGATGTTTTTTTTTTGGATTTTTTTTATATTCAAATAATCTCACTATTTTTTCATTTTCTAAAGATAAAATATAGTAATTTTTTTTTTTTACTCTATTTTGTATTAATTTATCATTTATAGTTATATCTATTTGATAATGTAGTTTATTATTTTCTTCCATTCTTAATCTAAAATTATTATCTTTTTCTATTATTTTAATATTAAATTGTTTATTATACTGCTTAAAATATTTACTTGTTATTTTCTTAATTTCTTTATAATCATTTTGTGATACAAATATATCTAAATCTTTTCCAATAGCATACGTGTTAGGGAAATCTTTTGGATTATAAGGGACGTCAATTTTGGTTAAAGCGTAGTTTATATCTATTATTTCAATAAGAAAATTATTTAAATCTATTATATACATATATATAATGAGTTTTTTAAATAAAATTAAAAAATCTGGGTTATATAAATTAACAGGTACTGATCCTTATGATATACATTATTTAAATAAAGCTTGTGAAAGTTTTAAAAATTGTAGATATTTAGAAATAGGTACTGCATATGGTGGTAGTATGGCATCTGTTATGGATACTATAGTTAAAAATAATGGATGTATAGTTTCAGTAGATTATTTTGGAAAACTTTTAAATACCCCAAAAAATGTGGGACCTAATTTACAAGATAAAAAAATCGTCATTCACAAGCACAGAAAGTAGTTGATTGTGTTTCACTTTCAAATATAGTTGATTTACATACATGTGGTAGTAATGATTTTTTTAAAAAAATTGATGAAAATAAAAAATTTGATGTTATTTTTATTGATGGAGATCACTCATATATACAATCAAAATTAGATTTAGAAAATAGTTTAAAACATTTATCAGATAATGGTATCATAATAATGGATGATATTAAAGTAATAACGCAAAAGTTAAACAAAAATTATAGTGTGTATAGAACCTTTCATGAGTATAAAGGACGAAAAGATTTATATAAAAATATGGGAATTATATATGGAAAAAGTAATAATACTAAATTATTAGATTAAATAATCATTAAAATTTATTTATATAAAATATATGAATATAAATAAATATAATTTTTCCGGATTTATATGGGGTCCTGCAAAAAAATTTACTAATGAAATATTAGAACATATTAACAAAAAATTTCCCGTATTGCATTATTATATATATGATTTTAAAAATAAAGAAGATTTTGAAAAATCTGTATTGAATATATATACAACAGATGATATAGACCCAAATAAGGTAAAAAATGTTAAAATTAAAAATATGCTTAATCATTCTTTTTCTTACACATATTTTAAATTTTATATTGAAAAACCTAATTTTAGAAAAAAAAAGGCAACTGGAAATGATTTATCACGAGTAGTCGAAGCAATTAAAAAAGAAATTAGAGAAAAATATAAATCAAAAATATCTAATTACATTTATGATATAATTATTCATATTAGTGATAATTTTGAGCAAACAAAAGATATAGATATTATTATGAAGAAATATGAAAAACATAGACAACATGAATTCATAAATTTAAAATATTTATTAAAATGTAACTTTAAAAATGATATTTTTAATAGGGTAGATATGCTTGTTAGAAAATATTCAATAGAACAATATTTAAAAAATCCTAATTATAAATTTAATTTTTATAATAAAATGCAAAAGAAACGAACCCAAAAAAATACAATGAAAACATTTATTAAATTAATAGAATCACTAAAAAATGGATTTAATAAAAATTATCCTATTCTATGTTCAATGAATTACAAAATACATAATGGTTCACATAGAACGGCTTGGGCTTATTTTTCAAACCGAACATTTATACCTATTAAGTGTATGTTCAAGTCTAAATCGGCGGACTATTCTATCAAATGGTTTATAAAACACAATTTTTCAAAAGAAAATATATATATTATTAATAACGAGATAGTTAAATTAAACCAATATCTATAATTTTATTATAATTATTTTTTTCTTAAACTTGCACGTTTTGCACTCTCACCAATAAATAATTTTCGTGGCCCCGGCTCATATTGAACCGCCTTTCCTATATCCTTTATTCCTTTCACCAATTTTATTAACCCCGACGGTTCTATCGATGAAGTTTGATCACTTCCCCACATATTTCTATCAAGTGTCACATGTCTCTCCACCCATGTTGCACCCATAGCAACTGCCGCAAACGTCGTTACCAATCCATATTCATGGCCGCTCCAACCTATTTCTGCCGTCGGGTATTTTTTTTTTAACCAATGAATATATTTCAAATTTAAATCCGAAACCGGACACGGATAAGTAGAATTCGTGTGCATGATGACATCTGGATTACATACATCCACGCAAGCTTTAATTTCTTCTTCTGTACTCATACCCGTGCTAATAATTAAAGTATCAAAAGCTTCTCTGGCAGCTTTGCATAATTTTAAATTAGTAATACAAGCACTACCTATTTTTCCTATATTAGTATATTTTGCCATAACCTTTACGCTATCACAATCCCAAACACTTGCAAAGAATTCAATTCCTAATGATTTACTATATTCACATAATTCTTTAATTTGTTCTTCACTGAATTCTATATGATATTTATACTCTAAATAACTCATTTCACCCCATGGTGTCATTTTTCGTTTTATTTTTTGATGTTCAGGCACACAAACATCCGGATTTCTTTTTTGAATTTTTGCATAATCACATCCCGAAACTTTCGCTAACATTATTAATTGTTTGCATAATTCTATTGAACCATTATGATTAATACCTATTTCAGCTATAATTTTTGTCATTATATATTAAAATATAGGTAAATATTTAAATATAATTTTTTAAAAAAAATATAATGAATACATTTAATTATTCAAAAGAAATAACATTTGGAAACAAACATTTACAAAAATTATCATTTGATAAGAAAAAATATGATTTTGTTAAAATAATTACTAATTTATTCAATAAAAAACTTTGTGAGATTCATACTTGGACGGATACTACATATCCATTTTTTGGACCTAATATGATAGGTAAAGATAGTCATACAGAATTCCATGATGCTTTTTATAAAAAAATACATGAAGGATGGGCAGATTTTATGGATTTATACGAAGATTTTGTTCGTAATGTTGTGTTGCCGTATTTAGGGTTAGAAGAGGCATTGTTTCAAACGTGTCCTAATTTTAGAGTACATTTACCTGATAATGTGGCAGTTGTTGTTGAACATTATGATTCGGATGAAAGACATAATCATCCTCATGGAGAAATTAATTTTATTATTGCTTTGACTGATATGTATGATACAAATACTATTTGGACAGAAAAAACATGCCGATTTCGTGATTTTGTCCCAATGGTACAAAAAGCAGGCGAGTGCACATCTTTCGGTGGAAATACACATACACATTTTAATAAAATAAACAAAACAGGTAAAAGTCGTGTTAGTTTTGATTTTAGAATTATGCCTTTAAATTATTATATTTCTGATACAGATCTTACAAGTATCACAACAAAAAAAAAATATGTTGAAGGAGGATATTATAAAAGAATAAAAACATCAAAAATCTACAAAGCAATTGATATTTGGGATAAAGAAAAAGAAAAATTTAATTCTACAATGAAAAAATATAATGTGAATTCCGCATGGGGCGTTGTTGATTTATTTGAAAAAAAAATGGCCGAATATGCCGGCAGTAAATATGCCGTATCCGTAGATAGTTGTACGGATGCTTTATATTTATGTTTAAAATATTTAGATGCTTCCGGAACAGTAATTTTACCATCAAAAACATGGATATCAGTACCTTGTTCAGTAATTCAAAGTGGATGTAAAGTTAAATTTGATAATTATACATGGACAGGAGCATATCAATTGAAACCATATCCAATTTGGGATGGCGCTGTAAGAATGAAAAAAGGTATGTATAAACCCAATACATATCATTGTCTCTCTTTTCATATTAGAAAACATATTCCTATTGGTAAAGGAGGAATGATATTAACCGATGATAAAAAAGCTTATGATTGGTTTAGAACCGTTAGATATGAAGGAAGAACAATGTCAGAAGATGGTATAAATTATGTATTATATAAAAAGGATGTAATAAAATCACAGGGTTGGAATATGTATATGACACCCGAACAAGCTGCAAGAGGGTTAGAATTACTTGAAAAAATAGAAGATGACAACCCCGATCAAGAAAGTTCGGGAACGTGTAAAGATTTGGAAAAATTAGGAATTTATTAATTTTTATTTAAATTAATAAAAAATTGAATTAAATTGTGTTGTTGTATTATTTATTAAAAAAAAAAATGCAACGAATTATTACGAGATTATTTTTAAACAAAAAAAATGGAACGACGCTAATGCGAACACTTAGTGGATTAGATCAAAAACATTTGAATGATAAAAAATATATATATAATAATACACTGACATTTAATGAAAAAATAACAATGGCTTGGGGACCTGCCATGGCTTCTTCAATTATACCATTTGGTCTTAAAAAGCATCATCTAAATCAAACGCCGTATCATCTTTACGTTCACTCGATAATGAGTAATCACCAACACGTTTCTCAAAAAAATTAGTTTTACCTTGAAGTGAAATCATTTCCATAAAATCAAAGGGATTTTGTTGATTATAAATTTTACCATATCCCAATTGAACGACCAATCTATCGGCAACAAATTCAATATATTGTTTCATTAATTCGGCATTCATCCCTATTAATCGGCACGGTAAAGCATTACAAATAAAGTCCTTTTCTATTCTAACAGCATCTTTTATTATTTCATAAACGCGCTGTTTATTTATTTTTCTATTTAATTTTGAATAAAGTAAAACAGCTAAATCGGTATGAATACCTTCATCACGTGCTATTAATTCATTTGAAAATGTTAATCCTGGCATCAATCCTCTTTTTTTTAACCAATAAATGGAACAAAATGCGCCACTAAAAAAGATACCTTCCACACATGCGAAAGCAATTAATCTGGTTGCAAAACTACTTCTATTATCGTCAATCCATTTTTCTGCCCAACTTGCCTTTTTTTTAATACATGGAAAATTTTCCAAAGCATTAAATAAGGTGTGTTTTTCTTTTTCATCTTTAATATATGTATCAATTAATAATGAATAGGTTTCACTGTGAATATTTTCCATCATCAATTGAAATCCGTAAGCAGCACGAGCTTCCGGAAGCTGAACTTCACTAAGAAATCGTTTTCCAAGATTTTCAATAACAATTCCATCACTTGCAGCAAAGAAAGCTAAAATCATTTTAATGAAATGCTTTTCTTCATTTTTGAGATTGTCCCAATGTGTTTTATCTTTGGAAAAATCAATTTCTTCTGGCCTCCAAAAACTATCCATTTGTTTTTTATAATTTTTCCATATTTCTATGTCCTTTAATGGAAACATTACCCATCTATTGGGATTTTCACAAAGTAGTGGTTCTTGTGCTTTTTTAGACATCCTAAATATTATATATGTCTATATTTTATATTTATTTATAATATTTATTTGTGACGATTATGATGCTAAAAAAAGTGAACCATTGTTTTTTTTAGATTATTATAATGTTAAAAACAATTTTAATATAAAAGAATTATTAAAAATATACTAATGAATGAAAAAGAAAAACATAAAACAGAAGAATTATTAATAATGTTAGAGCATAATGAATTGTCAGAAATGGATTTTATTGGAAATGAATTAGTGGATATAACAAAAATGAAAAAGGAAGAAAAACTGCGAAACATTGAAGATAATTATGAAAAATATTTGGATTTTTTAATAAATTTAAAAAAAAGTCAAATTTTTCAAATGGAAGGATTAAATTGTTACTTGATTAACAATAAAGAAATTTCAAAAGAAATTTCTAAAAAACTTATTAAAAATATTGAAAAATTAAAAAAAGATATTGCGTTTATAGAAAAAAAATAAATTTATAATATATAATGGGTTTCTTAACATCAACTTTATTAAAATCATTTATTGGTGGATATACATATGGCAAAACGGCTAGTAAAAAAAAAAGTAAAACACCAAGTAAAAGTCGTAGCGGGAGAGGTTTAAAAAGACGCCGTAGACGTAGACGCACGAGACGGCGCCGTCGCTCTAGACGCCGTCGTCGTACGAGACGTCGCCGCCGTACAAGACGTCCAAAACGTAGAAGACGTAGAAGACGTACCAGAAGAATGAGAGGTGGAAATAAAAAAAATAATTTTTGTAATTTATAAATTACCATTTACCATGAATGCTTCGTTTGAAAAGAGCTTTAGGACTTTTTCTTTTCATTATTTGAGCATGTTTTTTTTTCCAATATCTTTTAAATATATTTAACCAAAAAGTTTTTAAAATAGCTAAATTTATTGTATAATCATCCATATTTACATTATATTGCTTTATAATGTGAATTTTATTGTATTTTTTATTATTACACTGCCTTCTTAATAAAAATTCATTCCACTCGTTATTGTTAAATTCATTGATAGTAATATTATACACAATAATATATTTATTTTTCAAATTATTTAAATTTCCATGCTGAGAGGAAAGAATTGGTTCAATAATGGCCAATGAATACATTTAAAATATTTTAAAATTTTAAAAATTTTATCAATTTTTATATTTAAAATATATATAAGAATGAAATTGAAAAAAGTTTTTCAAAGTAAAGTTGTTTTATATATAGTTTTATTTGTTGCTATTATTCATGTTATTGGATATTTAGGTGCAAAAGATTTACAAACACTTAGTTTTTTCATTGCAACAGGTGTCTTATCTACATACTTTAGTAGAAATATTTTAATAAATTTATTAACCGCAATTGTTGCCACAAATTTATTTCATATTGGAAATGGCAATCGCGAAGGAATGGTTGGTGGTCCTGATGACGAGGATGATGAGGATGAAAATGATGATGATGACGAAGACAATGAGGATAGTGTGGCAATGAAGAAAAAGAAACCCAAGAAAAAGGAAGACAAAGAGGCATATACACAAAAAAACATTAGAATAAGTTCCCCAGCATCACTTACGGCAGAAAAAGAGAAAGACGGACATGTTGGAAAAAGAATAGATTATGCGGCAACATTAGAACAAGCTTATGATAATTTACAAAATATGTTGGGGAGCGATGGGATGAAAGGTTTAGCCGGTGAAACAAGAAATTTAGTTGAACAACAAAAACGCTTAGTGACTTCTTTAAAAGATATTGCCCCTGCATTAGCTGGCGCGAAAGAAACAATGGACACCTTAAAAGAAGGTATGCCTAATTTAGGGAAAGTAAATGAAATGATGGCAGGCTTAACACAAAGCTTATCAGGTAAACAAAAAAATGAAACAAAATGAAAAAAAATAAAACGTAATTATATATAAATGACATGTCCACCGGGAGTAATTTGTATAGAAAATTTTACATTAATGTTTTTCTTTGCTGTAACAATAGGTGCTATTTTATATACAAAAAATAAAAAAACGGAAAAAGCTATAACAATACAGCAAAATTCATTATCGGATCCATATAAACCGCCATTGAAACAAATTTATGCTGAAAATCCTAGAGGTGTTCCGATAAATATTCCGACGAGGCAATTGGATGTCCCTTTTAAACAAGTAGGATTTTTAACAAGAATTAGTGGCAAAGAAACAATCTTGCCGTTAATGGGGAGGCCATTATTTACTCGCCGCAGTAAATCGCAATATTATACATTGAGCAATGAATTAAATAGTATTAGATTGCCAGTAAGTAATAAAGGAAGAAGTTGTACAAGTGAACAAGGGTGTGATGATTTATTTAATGCGGATACGGTATTTGTAGAAGGATACAATGATGCATTTAAAGTTGTAAAATATGAAAATGAAAAACCGCGTTATATTCCATATTTGTAATATTATATTATATTATATGAGTACATTGGAAGATTTTAAGAAAAAATTAGCTGTTTTTTTAATATTAAAAAAAGGCGATAAATTAATGAAAAATGATGATCTTCTTTATCATGAACCCCCTAGTTTATTACAATCATTTAAGAGATGGTGGTATTCAGAAAATCAGGAAACAACCTTTGAATATTTAGATTCGGAATTCAAACATTTTATGAAATTTTTAAATAAAGTGGAAAAAAAAGATTCTGAACAAGTTAAACAATTTATGAATGATATTATACCAGGAATACATAGTTTAAAATTAACATACCCTCATTGTAGGAAAATATGTTGTAAAGTTGATAGTATTATTTTGACATTTTTAGATTTTAAAAAATAAATAATTAAATATTTATAAATTATTTATTTCTTTTTCAAAGTTCGCCGTAGGTTGCTCCCGCCTTTTTGTTTTTCTGCGTCACGTTTTTTTTCCCATTTTTCCATTTGCTCAACGCGATCACTGAGATTTTTAAACAATGTTTTCAACGTATTATTATTTCTTTTATGATCAACCATTTTTACAGCATTGCCTAATTCTGTACCTAATGTTTCTTCTAGTGTACGTTGCAATATTTCTTTATTTGATTCAGCCAGTTTTCTCATTTCTTCTTTCCTAATTTCTTCTTGTTTCTGTTGGAAACTTTTCTCTCTTTGTAATTTATCTTCTCTTATTTTTTCATTTATATCTGAATCACTTTTTTTCATCAATGTATCTAATTGTGTTTTGATATTTTCTAAAAATGTCATTATTGAAGTAAGATCAACTTTTGATTGATCTGGTTGTTGTTGTTGTTGCTGTTGTTGTTGTAATATCTTATCTAATGTATCGGTTGGAGCTCCTGGTATAACAATTCCCGCTTGCGCGGCCGCTTCCATTCCTGCTGGTGTTTTTCCTACAATAGTTGATAAATCTGTTGCGGACATTGGTGCAATGCCATTATCAACTAAAACATTATTTAATTCTTCTTTTGACATTTGTGTAACCATTTCATCAATTGTATAATTTTTTTCGATTTCAGTTTTCCATGTGTCATCATCTATAATTGATTCATATATATCTTCATAAATTTTGGGTTGCTTTGCTTTTATATGTTCATATATTGTTAATGTTCCGAAATTGCTAGTAATTTGATCATATAATTCATCATTTTTTTTTGATTTCTTCTTTAATTGTGTTTCTAATAGTGGTTTTATTCTTGTAGTTTGTTTCTTATTATCACCACCGAAAAGCCCGCCTCCTGTTTGATGTTTAACATTAATATTTAATCCGCCGGTGGCGCGATGGGCTGCTATTGCTTCAGCAGTTTTAGCACCACTCACTTTAGCTTCTTGATTTGTCCCTATAATAAATCGTTTCATATCACGAGCCATTTTTGTTTCTTCGTCTTTCGTTTTAACATGTTTTAATTCGTCCATTTCTTTTTGTATATCAACACGTTTCTTAAGATTTTTTTGAAAATTTTCAGCTTTTTCTTTATCTTTTTTACTAGCAATATCAAGTATTATATTTTGTTGCATTTTATTTATTTCTTCAGTGATAGCATTATTTTTTAAATTTTTTAAAATACGAATGAATTCACCTATTTGTAAAAGCAGATCATCAGTAATTTCATCTGGCATTGTTTTGTTTGGGTTTTTTTTTTTAAAATTTTCAAACCAAACAAAAATTTCATTTTTGCCTTCAAAATTATGTGGGATTTTTTTTGGGTCGTTATTTTTATTAAATTTTGTTTTTATATTTCCAAACATTCCTTTTTGGGCGAACCATAAATCAAATTTTTTCTTTATTTCAGGAGATTTTCTAAAATATATTTTCCATATTAAATTATTTAATTGAGGACCATCATCATTATTTAATTTTAAAACTTTGCTCTGAACTGTTTGGACAAATAAAGAATCAAAAATATTTTTAAAAAAAACATCGAGTTGACATATAGTTATTTCTTCAACCTTTTCTTCAACCTGAACATTGTCATCATTCCCCTCGTTATATTTTTTAAATCGTTCAAATATGTATTGCGAATTTTTACATGGATTTCTTTTCTTTTTGCTGTTTTTTGCTTGTAGTTCTTTATATTTTTTTTCATTTTCCGTGAGACTTACGATTTCATTCTGGAGCGTTTCCTCGAGGCGCTTGATGTGGAGCAATATAGATTTCGTTTGCGCGGCCGTGGCGATCGCGGTCCAACGGTCGCCATCTTTGGGGGCTCCACCACGCGCGCCGCCCCCCTGCTCCTTTACCATACTCTCCACGCGTTTCAGCCACGCTTTCTCGCGATCGTCTTTTTTCTTTTTTTTATCTAAACGCTTAATCTCAATTTTGACATCTCTTATCGCATTCTTTGCTTTTCCGACCACCACTTCCCACTCTTCGAGCGAAATTTTTTTGTTGCCGTCCCGGTCGTATTTATTTAAAAATGCCTTCGCCGCAGCAGTCCCGACACCGATTTTGATCAGCTCCTCCGTGATCTCGTGCAAATCGAGCGCGCCGTCCTTGTCCTGGTCGAGCTCTTTGAACAACGAGCGACCGGTAGGCGAATTGTAGCCCCCCGTGGTCAGGTGCCGACCCAACTGTATTAAAATATGAGCGATCCCTTCGTTGGCCGTCGCGCGCATTTCCTCGACGCCTTCACTTTTCGGGTACCACGCTTTCAGCTTTTCGTGCATCTCCTTCTCGCGCGCGCGTTTGGCGGGGGCCGTCTTCGCCGAGTCGAGGTACTCCCAGACATTGTAGGCGCGTTCCAGCTTCTCTTTCCCGTCCTGCCCCCGCCGAGTGGCGTGTAGGAAGTAAAACGCGATCACGCCGTTGAGAGTGATTGGGGCTGGGTCGCCGCCGACGTCGCCGCCGGCGTCGCCTCCGCCCTCCTCCTCCT
>PBLS01000019.1 GCA_002721825.1 Magnetovibrio sp. | reverse complement strand
TTCTTTTTCTACAAGTATATCTGGCGGCAGGCCTCCATTACTCTCGCCGAAACTCATTGCGCCACGGGTGGCATGGAGACGCAGCCCCAATTCGCTGGAGGCCTCTATTTGATCATCGAGCCGTGCACCGTTTGGGAATATATATAGGTGGTCTGATGAACACGTTCCCCCAGAGAGTGCTAATTCAGCTAAGGCTAATTTCGTAGAAATTCGGATTTCTGCAGGCCCCATTTTTGCCCAAATGGGATAGAGCGTTCGAAGCCAGTTAAAAAGTGTTGCATCTTGTGCAGTCGGGACTGTGCGGGTGAGGTTTTGATAAAAATGATGGTGCGTGTTTATTAGTCCTGGAACAACAATACAATCAGCCATATCAAAAATTTGATCGGCCTGCTTCGGAAGGTTTATAGTCGCATCTACGGTTTCTATGACGCCATTGCGTATGAACAGCCCTCCATCGGGAATTTCCCGACGTTTTTCATCCATAGTTACCAGTATTTTCGAATTACGAACCAGTAGTGTAGACATTACTTTAAAGGCTAACCAGGTCGGGCGAAAATTTGTTCGTCCCAACCTGGTTTAACAACACCTTTCCCGATATCAGATTAATCGGAACTCGCGCTTTAGATATATGCTATGCCTCTTCCTCGGGTATTATGAGGTTTAGGACAATAGCGATAAAGGCAGCGGGCAGCAAACCGGATGCCAACAGGGCCTTCATGGTACCCTGTACGTGTTGTAAGGCCTCAGGAACTAATTGCAGTCCTAGACCTACGGAAATGGCGACAGCAAAAATCACCATGTTACGGCTATTCCAGTTAACTTCGGATAGCATTCTAATTCCGGCAGCAACGACCATACCGAACATTACAATTACTCCGCCTCCGAGGACTTCTATTGGCACTGATGAAACAATAGCTCCTATCTTTGGTATCAGTCCTGCAATGACTAAGAATAAGGCCCCAATGGTAACTACATGTCGGCTCATAACGCCAGTAAAAGCGACTAAACCGACGTTTTGTGAAAAGGAAGTATTGGGAAGCCCGCCAAAAACCCCAGATACTGCAGTACCAAGTCCATCGGCGTAGGTAGCCCCCTGAATTTCCTCCGTTGTGGCTTCTCGCCCAGCACCACCTTTGGTTATACCGGAGACGTCACCTACGGTTTCAATAGCCGATACTATAGACATTAAGCAGATACCGATTATTGCTCCGGTGCTAAATTCAATGCCAAAATGCAAAGGATTTGGGAGGGCAAAGGCAGCTGCTTTACCAACATTAACAAAACTTACCATACCCATGAAATAAGCTACTATGTAGCCAACAACCAAGCCGACCAGAACAGCAGCCACAGATGTTATGCCTCGAGTATAAAACTTAATCCCTAAAGTTACGACTATAACTAGAAGTGCTAAGGACCAATTTTGTAGGCTGCCAAATTCCGGTTTCCCCATAGCTGGTACACCGCCAGCCGCGTATTTAATTCCAACTTTTAGTAAGGCTAGACCTATCATAACCACTACAAGTCCAGTTACTAGTGGTGGTAAAGCAATTCGCAGTTTTCCAATGAAGGGGGCTAACAAGGCATGGAAAATACCCCCAACTAAAATACCGCCCATTAGCACGGCCATTGCGTCAACCCCCTTGCCTGCCACCAAAGGGATCATAATGGGGATGAAAGCGAAGCTAGTGCCTTGCACGACGGGTAGTTTTGCACCTACAGGGCCAAATCCAATTGTTTGAAACAATGTAGCAACACCGGCGAATAGCATGGACATTTGGATCATGTATATTAGATTTGGGAAATCGGGCGAATTAGAGCCGAAGCCAAATCCAGCAGCGCCTGCAATTATTATAGCGGGCGTTATATTACTAACAAACATCGCCAATACGTGCTGTATTCCTAGAGGTATTGCGGATCCCATTGGCGGCATATGGTCGGGGTTTTTTAGTTCTTCTGGGGTTCCCATCCCCGAATTTTGAACAGACATGATAGCCTCCTCGTCTCGTTTCTAGCCAATTTATACTGTCAGTAGGGTATAAAGTTATTAAAATTGTACATTCTACAAATTGTCCCTACCGACAATCCAATATACTATATTTGTACAATTTAACGTATTTGTACAATAATTAACGCATTATTCAAAATTCGCCTACATATGTTTTGGGGGGATTAGTTCTACATGGGGGTTTTTATTATTACGTGACGTGAGGGTTTATAGTATGGCAAACGACGGCGGATTTTTGACTACACACATACTTGATACGGCAAAAGGGTGCCCTGCAAAGGGAGTACAGATTGATTTGTATCGATTAAATGGGGAGGAGCGGAAACTCATTAATACCGCAATCAGCAATAATGACGGACGAACCGATGTCCCAATGATAGATAAGGGCCAGATGCAGGTTGGCACTTATGAATTGGTCTTTGCGGTTGGAGATTATTTTGCTGCTTCAACCCAATATTACAAGGTTCCCTTTATAGACATTGTTCCTATCCGATTCGGAATTGAAAACGCCGAGGAGCATTATCACGTGCCGCTTCTAGCATCGCCGTATTCCTATTCAACGTACCGGGGGAGTTGACCAATCGTTATTTAGTAAGGACATAATATGTGAACTGAGTGCGACTGCATAATAGAGTTCGCATTGTGTTTTTATAATGTGCTTAATGCACCTTCATACCACTTTACTATAAGTTCACGTTCTTGACTATTTAGACCTATTCCCTGGCGAACAAGATAGGGTGGTGGCATAGCTGAGGTTCGGCCCGCTTGAAGATAGATTTCGCGGGCAAGTCGAGCAATTTCAGCATCGCTTTCAAATGTTACTCCTTTTGGCGGCGAGACTAATCCATTCCATCCGGGTTCTTTAGCATGGCACATCATACATCGATTTTGAATAAGATCGCGAGCCTCTTGGAAATATGCTGCCTTGGCAAAGTGTTTTTCGTGCGGTGTTAATTTGGATGTATCAGCATCGGTAGTGGTTAGTGTTTGAAAGGTCGATAACCAAACAATGATAGCAAATAGTAAGATTGACACTACCCAAGTCCACTTTGGCTTATCAATTCGCAAATGTTTTGAATTATAGTAGTGGCGGATTGTCACACCTATAAGGAACACGAGCGAGGCAATCGCCCAGTTAAATTCTGTTGCGAATGCGAGCGGGTAGTGTACCGAAAGCATTAAAAAAATAATGGGTAGGGTTAAGTAGTTATTGTGAACGGAACGCTGCTTTGCTTGCCATCCGAGCGACGGGTCTGGGGTGACTCCGGCAATTAAATCTGCCACTACTTTTTTTTGATTAGGAATTATAACTAAAAAGACATTTGCCGACATAACGGTTGCAGTTATTGCGCCTAAGTGAATGAAGGCGGCGCGCCCCGTGAATAGATGAGTCAAGCCCCACGCCAACGCGATTAGCATCAAGTAGAGCAAGATCATTAGCCTGGTACTTTTAGCGCCAAAAGAGGATTTGCAAAGGAAATCGTAAATTAACCACCCAAGGCCGATTGAACCCACCGAAACAAGAATAGCAATTGGTGGCGTTATATCGAGTACATCTGGGTCTATTAGATAAAGGTCGGCGCCCGCATAATAAATAACAGCTAACAGCGCAAACCCGGAAAGCCATGTCGCATACGCTTCCCATTTAAACCAGGTTAGATGTTGAGGCAATTGCTCCGGTGCGACAAGATACTTTTGAATATGATAGAAGCCTCCGCCATGACCCTGCCACTCTTCACCTTGCAGGCCGTGGGGTAATTTGGGGTTTTTTCGCAATCCAAGGTCTAATGCGATAAAGTAAAACGATGTGCCAATCCATGTAATCGCGGTGATTACATGTAGCCAGCGGACTACGAAACTCAACCAGTCCCAAATGACGGCAAATTCATACATAAATACCTACCGATAAGGAGTTTATTAAATCTATACTGGAAATACTTATACCTTCCAAGAATTTCAGAATATAGAAAAGCAGGGTTTTAACCATAGCGCATTTTATATGTTCCGAAATCTGTCGACGTGCCTTTTGATCTCCAGTTAAATTTTCAAAGAAACTCTGGACGTGTATTTGCTATTCTTTGTTGTATAAAATTTATGGTCATTTCCGCGAAAATAGTGGCCCGTTTTCAGTCCGTTGTTAATGCTATTCGTAAAACACTAGTTTAACTGGAGTTTTATAAATCATTCGTCCAAATAAAGTATATTGTTTTTAGTGGCTCGACCGGGTATTCCGCCTTTGAACTATATTGTACTTTACCTTGGGGCTTGATATTGGGATATGTATTACTCTCGCGACACACTTGGATACGGGAAAACCACTCCGCAAGCTAAGTGGCCAAATGACGCGGCTATCGCTGTTCAGTTTGTGGTCAATTATGAGGAAGGCGGGGAAAATTGCATCCTCCATGGTGACCAAGCTTCTGAAGCTTTTTTATCCGAGATTTTTGGTGCTGAACCGTGGTCAGGTCAGCGCCACTGGAATATGGAGTCTATTTACGAATATGGTGCGCGGGTAGGATTTTGGCGATTGCATGATTTGTTCGTTGAGGCAGCAATTCCTGTTACGGTTTTTGGTGTCGCTACAGCATTACAGCGATCGCCGACGCAGGTTAGAGCCATGTTAAAAGCGGATTGGGAAATCGCTTCTCACGGTTTGAAATGGATTGATTATAAAGACCACAATCGAGAAGATGAACTGTCTGATATTCTGGAGGCTATTCGGATACACAGTGCCGTGACGGGACAACGGCCTAGAGGCTGGTATACCGGGCGGTGTTCTGTTAACACGGTTGATCTAATAACCGAAGTGGGAAGTTTTCAATATCTAGCTGATTCATATTCGGATGATTTGCCCTATTGGTACTACCATAAAGATACCGCACAATTGATCGTTCCTTATACGCTTGATGCAAATGACATGCGTTTCTCAACACCACAAGGTTTTAATTCAGGCGATCAATTTACAACGTATCTAAAGGATGCTTTTGATGTTCTCTATGCTGAGGGGAAAGCGGGAGTGCCTAAGATGATGAGTATTGGGTTGCACTGCCGTCTTATTGGAAGACCGGGAAGGTTAGCTTCGTTAAGGCGCTTTATTGATTATGTAAAGTCTCATGAAGATGTGTGGTTTGCTCGTCGAATCGATATAGCGGAGCACTGGATAAAAACCCACCCATTTCAGCGCCAACCTCTAATTCCTTCCGCTATGACGAAACAAGAATTTATAAAATGTTTCGGTGGTGTGTTTGAGCATTCGGCTTGGATAGCGGAACGGTCATTTGACGGAGAACTCGGTCCTGCAAATGATAGTATCGAGGGACTACATGCTGCCCTTTGTTTTCAATTTAGAATTTCCGAGGTGGACGAACGTCTGTCTGTTTTGCGTGCTCACCCTGATTTAGGAAGTAAGCTTTCTGTCGTTAGACGCCTTACGCCGGAGTCGGCAAAAGAGCAAGCTGGGGCGGGCCTAGACGCTTTGACCGACGCAGAATGTAATGCATTTTCAAACTACAACGCGATCTATTTGGAAAAATTTAGCTTTCCGTTCATTGTTGCGGTGAAGGGTTTGGATAAAAATAAGATTCTCAAACTGCTCCAGGAACGCGTGAATAATAAATACGAAATAGAATTTGAAATAGCATGCCGACAGGTGGAACGAATCGCTCGCCTACGATTGGATGATATTTATAATTCCTATAAATAGGTGATGTTAAGGAAGAAGATGAAGGAAGATATGCCAGAATTATTTAAAGACTTAGACCCTAGCCCTAGGCTTTTGATGGGACCAGGACCAGTCGATGTTTATCCACGTGTACTTCGTGCCATGTCGGTTCCAATTATAGGTCAATTTGACCCGGAATTTACGGAATATATGAATGAGACTATGGCGCTTTATCGCCAAATTTTTCGTACGGAGAATAAGTGGACCTTCCTTGTAAACGGTACTGCCCGAGCGGGTATTGAGGCTTGCTTGGGATCGTTAGTTTCCAAAGGTGAAAAAGTTTTAGTGCCAATCTTTGGAAGATTTGGTCACTTATTAGTGGAAATATGTAAGCGTGCTGGCGGCAAGGTAGTAACGATAGAAAGCGAGTGGGGCAATGTTTTTCCTGTTGAAAAATAGTGGAATCTATTCATCGGCATGAACCAAAGGTTGTTGCTATGGTTTATGGCGATACATCGACGACAATGGCGCAGCCCCTAGATGGGCTGGGTTCGGTGTGTCGGGAGAAGGGTGCTTTGCTTTATGTTGACGCAACAGCGACCCTTTGTGGTATGCGTTTGGAAGTAGATGCGCTAGAGCTCGATGCCGTTAGTACCGGATTGCAGAAATGCATGTCAGGACCGCCGGGCACTTCCCCAGTTACTATAGGAGAGCGTGCAGAAAAGGCTATATTGCGAAGAAAACATATTGAAGGTGGAATCCGCCCAGACGATTACGTCGTGGCAGAGGGTTCAATAATAAACTCTAATTATCTCGATATGGGCATGCTTATGGATTATTGGAGCTCACTACGCCTGAATCACCATACGGAGTCCACTTCTATGCTGTTTGCCGCTAGAGAGTGTGCGCGTGTGATTTTGGAGGAGGGTCTAGAGCAGGGCTTTGCACGTCATATGCGTGCGAGCAAAGCATTACGCACGGGGCTTGCCGCCATGGGGTTAGAACTTTTTGGTGATCAGGCTAACCGCATGGTTAATGTGACCGGGATCGTAATTCCTAAACTTTGCGGGGATGGCGAGAAGGTCCGGTCAGAAATGTTGAATGATTTTGGTATTGAAATTGGCACATCATTTGGACACCTAGCAGGTAAAATATGGCGCATTGGAACTATGGGATATGTGTGCCATAAGCAAAATATTTTACGTTGTTTAAATGCTCTAGAAGCTGTTTTGCGTCGGAACGGCTATAATGCGCCGGCAAACTCTGGTGTAGATGCTGCCCATATGGTTTATGAAGAGGAGTGAATTATCTTTGATCAAGATAATTTCCCTATTGTACGGTCATTTTGTGTTGACCTTTGTTTCACGCAGGCATGAGAAATGAAAAAAACCAAAATAAATGAATTCTTGGATGCTCCGCTAACGGTAATTAATATCGGCCTTGAGACATTTGCAGATGAATTGGAAGAACAGGGTGTGCCGGTCGTACATTTAGATTGGGCTCCGCCAGCCAGGGGCAACCCCAAATTAGCAGCGTTGTTATCAAAATTAGGGGCGTGATTTTATGCAACGGATAGAAGCGGCAAACAAACAAGCGCTAGAACGAATTTTGGGCGCTGATCCTATTTTGATTGATGTTATTCCGGCGTCAGAGGCAATACCAACATTGACTGAAAATAGAATCTTACATGCTGGGCCACCGCTAAATTGGGATCAAATGTGTGGACCGATGCGTGGGGCCGTGTGTGGTATAGCGGTTTTTGAAGGATGGGCGAGAAGCCTTGATGAGGCCGCGAATTTCTCTGCAGAGGGTGCGTTTGAATTTCTTCCTAATCACCATTTTGATGCTGTGGGACCAATGACAGGATTAACGACAATAGGACAACCCGTAATGGTCGTAGAAAATCAGACGATGGGGAATCGGGCTTATTGCGCCATTAACGAAGGTTTAGGCAAGGTGATGCGATTTGGTGGGAATGATCATGAGGTTTTAGCTAGGTTACGTTGGTTGCGTGACGAATTTGGGCCAGCTTTTGGGCGTGCTTTGAGACATTTGGGAGGTCTACCGTTAAAAAATCTTGTGGCAAGAGGCTTAACGATGGGAGATGAAATGCATCAGCGAAACGTCGCTTGCACAGGGTTAACGCTACGGGCATTAGCCCCAGCATTCGCTGAAACAGTAAGAGATAGGGGAGAATTATCAAAAGCCCTAGCTTTTATTGGTAACAATGATCAATTTTTTCTCAATATTGCGATGGCTATGGGGAAATCCATCATGGATCCTGTCCGTAATATTGAAGCTGCCAGTATTGTTACAGCCATGAGTAGAAATGGTACAGATTTTGGAATCCGGGTTAGCGGCACGGGTGATTCTTGGTTTACGGCTCCCGTTGAAATGCCAGAAGGGCTATATTTTCCTGGTTTTACGGAAGCGGATGCTAATCCGGATATGGGTGATTCGACCATTGTTGAAACTGTAGGTCTCGGTGGATTCGCAATGGGGGCTGCGCCAGCAGTAGCTGGTTTCGTTGGCGCAGGAGAACCTTCGAGTGCGGTAGATTTCACGCGAAAGATGTCAGATATTACGGTAGGAGAAAATCCAGAATGGTCAATACCAGGACTCAATTATTTGGGGGTTCCAACGGGCATTGACATAAGGCTAGTTGTTGAGACGGGCATAGTTCCGACTATTAACACAGGTATTGCACATAAAGAACCCGGTATTGGGCAGGTTGGTGCAGGTGTTGTGAACGCGCCAATGCATTGCTTTGAAAAAGCGTTAATAGCCTTTGCCGAAGGGGTCGGAATAACGTGACTGACACCGTTATTACCGAGGTCCGGAAGAGTTTATATCTGGACTCTGTTGTTTTAATGCGCATGTCACGTGCCATAACCCAGATTGATGGTGTTTTCGAGGCGGCAATGATGATGGGAACACCTGCAAATATAGAAATAATGACTGATGCCGGCTTGCTGGATGATGTTGGGAGGACGGCCACGGGTGGAGACCTTGTAATTGGTATTAGGGCCGCGGATAAAATTTCAGCAAATGCTGCTTTAGACGCAGCTTCTACTCAGCTTGAAAAACCGCAGGTAGAAAAAAGAGGGAATAAAGAGTGGCATCCCAAGACATTGCGTACGGCTATTAAGGAGGCACCAAATTCAAATTTAGCTTTGATTTCCGTTGCGGGGCAATTTGCTGTTTCTGAGGCAAGAAAAGCAATTCGTCGAGGACTAAATGTAATGATATTTAGTGACAACGTTTCTTTATTGGATGAGGTGGAACTTAAGCGTGAGGCCAAAAAACTTGATAGATTAATAATGGGACCAGATTGTGGGACTGCGATAATCAATGGTGTGCCACTAGCGTTTTCTAATGTTGTGCCACGAGGTTCTATCGGAATTGTTGGTGCGTCGGGAACAGGAATGCAGGAAGTTGCAAGCCTAATCGGTCAATACGGCGGTGGCATCTCGCATGCGGTAGGTGTGGGAGGAAGAGATTTAAGAACCGAGGTAGGCGGTATTTCAACTTTGATGGCGATAGACGCGCTAGATTCAGACCCCAACACTGATAAAATTGTAGTTATCTCTAAACCGCCGTCTAGTGAGGTTGGATCCAAGGTTCTTCAACGTATCGGAGAGAGCAGTAAAACAAGCGTGATCTGTTTCATTGGTGGAAGAAAATTAGCCATGCCAGTGAATGCGACACAAGTATTTACGCTTAAAGATACGGCTTGCACAGTTATGGATGTTTCTCACAGCGATGCAGAGCCGGTGCTGCCAACAGGATTTGATAATGGCGGCAGATTAATTAAGGGCTTGTTCTCCGGCGGGACCCTTTGTGCGGAGGCGCAGGTTTTGTTGCAACAAGGAAAAAACGCTGTTTATTCAAATATTCCGGTCGCAAATAGTCTTTCAATGGCAGAAGGAGGACAAGGGCATGTTTTACTTGATCTAGGAGATGACCAATATACAAAAGGTAAACCACATCCGATGATAGACCCAAGTGGTAGAAACGAGCTGATCCTATCGGCTGTTCAGGATCGATCATGGGGTGCTATACTTCTGGATGTTGTGATCGGTTTTGGGGCTCATCGAGACCCGGCGGGGTTACTGGTTGATCTCTTGAATGAAAATGAATTTAACGATGCGCCTCAAGTATTCGCTTCAGTTACTGGCACAGAGGATGATCCCCAAGTTAGGTCTCGGCAAGTCAAAAAATTGGCACAAGCTGGTATAATTGTTGCCCCAACCAATGCTGATGCCGCTAGATGGGCTCTTAGTTTCGTAGAGCGTAGCGTGTAAAGGCAGCGTTATGGCCGCCAGATTTGAAATTCCCAATCGAATTTTAGTTGCTATAGGTGGGAATGCGACGCACCCTGAAGATATTGAAGGGACCTCCCGTGAACAGAAAATTATTGCTTCTAGTACAGCCCAAGCGCTACTGCCCTTGGCTTTGCAGGATAATGAATTAGTTATTACCCATGGTAACGGCCCCGTTGTTGGCAAAATTCTTATGCGTCAGGCTATGACGCGTGATGTGATTGCTCCGATGCCATTGGATATTTGCGTTGCGCACTCCCAGGGAGGCATCGCGTACTTACTCGTTCAATCCTTGGAAAGCGCCCTTCGTGAGGCGGATAGCTCACGTCATGTAGCATGTCTTTTAACTCAGGTTGAAGTCGATGAGACTGATCCAGCTTTTCAAGAGCCCTCTAAACCGATTGGCCCGTTTTATGAGAAAAATGAGGCTTTAAGAATTGGGGATAAAATGGGCTGGATTATGCGAGAAGATGCGGGGCGGGGCTGGCGCCATGTAGTCCCATCACCAAAACCCAAACATGTGTGCGATATTTCCCTTGTCCAAGTGTTGGCCCGGCGCGGTACAGTTGTGATAGCTGGCGGTGGCGGTGGGATTCCCGTTGTGCGCGGTCCGAAGGGCGTTCGTAGGGGGATTGAAGCAGTAATAGATAAGGACCTCACATCTGCCCATATGGCAAATATTTTAGGTATAGAATTGCTCGTTATTCTTACCTCTGTCCCAAAGCTTACTACAAATTTTGGTACGACGCGTCAGAAAGATTTAGATTCTGTGACTATGCGGGAACTAAAGGCCCTTAGTGCCGAAGGCCATTTCCCACCTGGTAGTATGGGACCAAAAATAGAGGCAGCAATCCGGTTTCTAGACGGTGGTGGTGAGCGCGTAATAATTGCCCATCTTAATGAACTTATGCCTGCGCTATATGGTAAAACTGGAACCCATATTACCGCTGATGATGTCTGAAAAATGACGCCATTAGTTTTCCAAGTTATCACCATGGGGCACTTAACCTCGGAAAAAATGGCATTCCCGCTTGAGGGTACAGTTTTAACAGTTTTCCGTTCTAGCTTTTATTTGAATTTTGGGAAGTTAATTTTCTGTATTGGCACGAGAGAGCTTCCGCTTGGGCCTTTAAATATTTCTACATCTGCCTCTCCAGAAATAAACTGGGAGGAGCTTGGTGTCCGCAAAAATGTACCGGCGAAACGATTGAAAGAACATATACGCATAGGCTGTAAATATCTGTTTATAGTCTCTGGGGCTCATGAATGGTCTCCGGACCAAATTCGAAAGCCTCTTTATAATGCGGCGCTGGAGCGTGGTCTGGCCACCTTTAAAGAGAAAGCCCTAAAAATGGCACCAGATGAGTGTTTGTGGAGGTTCATTTGTGGCGGCTCATTATCAAAAAATGCTAATATTATAGGGCAGGTTACAAGGCGGAATATCTCGGAAGCAAGACAATGGCTAACTCAAGCGTTAATAGATAAAAACAATGCAGAGGCAATGAAGATTGATTGGGCAAAAAAGTTAGTTGGTCTTGGCTATGGCCTCACTCCATCAGGGGACGATTTTCTAGGCGGCATTATGATTGCTCTCCACTCTATTGGCAAAGGGGATTTGAGTTATTTGCTCTGGTCAAAAATACAAAATCATGTTTCAAGCTCAACAAATTTGATTTCTATTGCGCACATGCGGGCAGCGTCGAACGGTATAGGGGCCGACGTTATACATCGGGCAATATCAACGATCGCTGATGGAGATTTGAAGGCGATCGAAGGGTCAATTTTGGGGGTTGACTGTATAGGGCACACCTCGGGTTGGGATATTTTATCAGGTTTTTTCGTGGTATTAGAGAGCTGGCTATATGCAAACAACAAAAAAGCGGCATGGGGTTAAAAAGCAATGCTTCAAACAACACGATCATATAGAGGCATGGTGGTTGCGCCTCATCATCAAGCAGCACAGGCAGGGCTTCGCGTGCTCCAGGATGGCGGCAATGCAATTGAAGCCATGGTTGCCGCGGCTGCAGCTATTACCGTTGTTTATCCCCATATGAATGCAATGGGTGGTGATAACTTTTGGCTTATTAGTATTCCAGGTACGAAAGTAATCGGTATAGATGCTTGCGGTGCGGCTGCTGAAAAGGCAGATGTACAGTTTTATCGGAACTTGGGCTTGTCAGCAATTCCAAGTCGAGGTCATTTGGCCGCCTTGACGGTCGCTGGGGCAGTATCTGGGTGGAAAGAAGCGCTAATGGTGAATCGTAAATTTTGCGGTGGCTCTTTATCGCTTGACCGGCTTATGGAAGATGCAATCTTTCATGCAGAAACGGGTGTGCCCGTCACTAAATCGCTTGCTTTAAATGCAGCATCAAAATTCACAGAGCTAAAGGACGTGCCCGGTTTTAAAGAGGCGTATCTACTTCGTGGGGAGCCCCTTATAGAGGGACAAAAAATAAAGCAGCCACGAATAGCAGAGACCTTTCGGAAGCTGGTAGAAAATGGGTTAGATGACTTTTACCGAGGAAAATTAGCAAAATCTATCGGTGCAGATCTAGAACGGCTCGGGTCTCCTTTGCGATTAGATGATTTAAAGCAACATCATGCACGTAGAGTTAACCCGTTGATGCTAAACCTTGCTGGGCATAACCTCTATAATATGCCGCCACCCACTCAGGGCTTAGCATCACTAATTTTACTTGGAATATATGACCGCCTTGGGATCGAACACGCTGAGAAATACGATTTTGTGCACGGGCTTATAGAGGCGACCAAGTCTGCGTTTTGTGTTAGAGATAAAATTATTACTGATCCGGTATATATGGACCGGGACCCTAGCGAGTTTCTCGAGTCAAGCGTGCTGGATAAAATGGCTCGTAATATTGACATGAATGTTTCGCAGCCCTGGCCGGCTCAATCATCTAAAGGCGATACGGTTTGGTTGGGTGCAATAGATAGTGAGGGTAGAGCAGTTAGCTTTATCCAGAGTATATACTGGGAATTTGGGTCTGGCGCTGTGTTGGAAGAGACGGGGATCACATGGCAAAACCGAGGAATCAGTTTTTCGCTTGATCCAGAAAACTACAATTGCTTGAAGCCCTTTCGGCGTCCTTTCCATACAATTCAACCAGCTTTAGCGCATTTGACTGATGGCAGAGTGATGCCTTATGGGTCCATGGGTGGAGAAGGACAACCGCAAACGCAAGCAATGATATTTTCCCGCCATGTTCTCCACGGCCAGGAACTTCAACAAGCGATAACGGCGCCTCGATGGCTTTTGGGGCGTACTTGGGGTCAGGAAACGACTAATTTGCGAATTGAGAATAGGTATGAGAAAAGTATTCTTTCAGCCCTTCGTAATGTTGGACATGACATTGAAGTAATTGGTCCGTTTGATGAGATAATGGGCCATGCGGGTGCTCTTGTGTACCGCCCTGACGGACTTATTGAAGGGGCTGCAGACCCTCGTGGTGACGGTATCGCAGCTGCTTTTTGAATGAACTAGATTATTGGGACTATAATGAGCTTGCTACTCATGACCAGTGGCATGTTTAATCTCGATGGTAAGGATGACCAATAAGTATGGAATGTGCACGGAAAAGCTGCTCAGCTAGCATCCCTCGAACGAGTAGATGTGGCCAGGTCTGTGGGCCAAATGAGAGAGTTAGATTAGCTTTTTCAAGTACGGCTGTGCCGTGACCGTTGACGCCGCCAATTAGCCACGCGATATGGCGTATACCGCAATCTTGCCATTGTCCTAATTTTTTGGCCAGGGCAGAGCTTGGCACTGCTACTCCAATTTTGTCTAGAGCGACAATACTTGCGCCAACTGGGACGGCGGCAAGTAATAATTCGGCTTCTTTACGTTTAAGGTCGTCTATGGAGCATTTTCTCTGCACGTTGACTTCGCGTATTTCTATGGATGGTTTTAGGCGTGTAGCAAAGTGTTCAAACAATTTTTTTTCGGGTCCACTTTTCCAACGACCAACAGCTATTATAGAAAATTTCATAGTACGGGTGACTATATGAAAGCAGATTATCTTTAAATCAAAACTTCAGCAGCTGAGTTAGAAGGATCAGTAGCCCAAATTTTTTCTAAATTGTAAAAGTCCCAAATTTCCTGACGGAAAATATGTATGATAATATCTCCGGCATCAATAAGGACCCAGTCGCACTGTGCACGGCCTTCGATGGCAAGCTTTTTTACACCTAAATTTTTAAGACTTCGGCGAAGATGCTCTGCCATTGCATTGATATGACGTTGAGACGAGCCAGAGGCAATCACCATAAAATCAGCAATTTCCGTCTTACCGATTAAATTAATAACCACCATATTTTGCGCCTTGTCATCTTCAAGGCTATCTTTGATCTGATCAAGAATCTCTTCGGCCAGTATTGGTTTTTTGGCAGTAGGTATGTTTTTAACTCCTTTTAGATATTCTATTGGTCCAAATTTTTATCGTAATTTCGTATCTCTGTTGCCGATATAGGGTTTAAAGGTTGATCAAAGAAAACCCAAGCAGGGGGTCGTCTCACAGCTAGGTTGTGCGCTTCACTCGCCGGTATTCTATACGGAGCAAATTGCCTGCTTGCTTCGGCATCTTCCGCAGGGAGAGAATAATTTGGTCGTGCAAAAACTGCAATGGGAACTGTATGAAAGATTTGTGCCCACCTTTGCCAGCGATGCATATCCATCAAATTATCAGCACCCATTAGCCAAATAAAATTGGCTTTTGGAAAGTGATCACGAAGGGCTAGCAAGGTGTCCACAGTATAGAGAGTACAAAGTTTGGTCTCAATATCGGTAACGTGAATTCTTGGGTGCCCAGCCACGATTCGGGCTGTTAAAAGTCGTTTGGATAACGTGGCCATATCCTTTTTCGACTTTAGTGGATTTTGAGGCGAAACCAACCACCACACCGTGTTAAGAAATAGTTTTTCAATCGCCAATAGGCTTAAATCAATATGACCTCCGTGTGCAGGGTTAAACGATCCCCCAAGGAGGCCTATGTGTTTTCCATCGGTTTCCTGACTAGTCAAAGCACCGGAATTTATTTCTTTCACGGTCGACATTGACCAGTACCACGAACTACGTATTTCATTGATGTGAGCTGTTCAACGCCCACCGGTCCACGAGCGTGTAGTTTATCAGTAGATATACCAATTTCTGCACCCATACCGAATTCGCCACCATCAGCAAACTGTGTAGAGGCATTGATCATAACAATGGCACTATCAACGTGATTAACAAATTTTTCTGCTAATGTAGGGTCTGTCGTGATGATTGCATCGGTGTGTTGCGAGCCATGTTTTGCAATATGTTGGATCGCGGTATCCAAGCCGCTCACCGTTCGAATAGAAATAATTGACTCTAAATATTCTGTATCCCAATCGCACTCTGTTGCCTGGGATATGCGGGAATCAACTGCACGTGCATCAGAATCACCTCGCACCTCGCAGCCAGTTTCAATTAGGCCGTCAACGATATTGGTTAGCATGGGCAGTGCATCCTGGTCGATCAATAGCGTTTCCGTTGCTCCGCAAATACCCGTACGGCGCATCTTGGCATTAACGACAATGTCGCGTGCCATAGTTGGACTAGCGTCAGCGCAGACATAAGTATGACAAATACCTTCCAAGTGTTTGAATAAGGGGACACGGCTCTCAGCGGTAACTCGCTCCACTAGAGATTTCCCACCTCGTGGCACGATTACATCGATATATTCATTCATGGTTAACATTTTGCCGACGGCGGCACGATCGCGGGTAGGAACAAGCTGAATAGCGGTTTGCGGCAAATCGGCTTCTGCCAGTCCAATTTGTAGAGCGTTGAGTATCGCTCCCGAGGAATGAAAACTTTCTGAGCCGCCCCGTAAGATCGCAGCATTTCCAGCCTTTAAGCAAAGTGCGCCGGCATCGGCTGTTACGTTTGGTCGAGATTCATAAATTATACCAATGACACCGAGGGGTACGCGCCAACGTTGAATTTGTAGGCCGTTTGGCCGCTCCCATTCATCTGTTATTGAACCAATGGGGTCTGTAAGCTCAGCAATTTCCTCTAAACCCTTTGCTATAGACTCGATCCTGTTTTCATCCAAAGAAAGACGATCAAGCATAGCACTGGTAAGGCCCTTTTTAGATCCGTAGCTTATATCTTTGCTATTTTGGCCAATTATATGATCTTGAGTTTGTCTTAGTGCATGCGCTGATGCATTAAGCGCTTTGTTCTTCATCTTAGTTGGCGCAATCGCAAGGAGTTCTTGGGCAGATCTTGCGTCACTCCCAATTCTTTCCATTAAAGCGCTAATATTTTTATTGTTGTCACGGTCTGACATTGTCTATCTCACGTTAATTTAAAGCCAGATCATCTCGATGGATCATTTCGTCACGGCCACGGTAACCCAGGATTAATTCTATTTCACTGGTTTTATTACCTATAATTCGCCGGGCATCATTTGCTGAATAGGCGCTAATCCCTCGTCCAATTTCGCGGCCATTTTGGGTTTTCACAATAATGGCGTCCCCACGCTCAAATTTTCCTTCGATTTCTGTCACGCCTGCAGGCAACAAGCTATTACCATATTTAAGTGCTTTTAAAGCACCCTTGTCGATAACGATGGCTCCACTCGGTTTGAGCACACCAGCAATCCATCGCTTTCGTGCAGTTTTTGGGTTTGCATCAGGTAAAAACCACGTGCAAGCTACGCCATTCTCAATTGCTTTGAGAGGGTGCAATTTAGACCCGTCAGAGATTATCATACGGCTACCTGCGCTTAGAGCAATTCTTGCAGCTTCTAGCTTGGTGATCATTCCACCAGAACCATCATAGCTCATAGATTTTCCAGCCATATTTTGAATATCTTCTGAAATAGTGCCGTGAACTTCAGGTACTAACTGGGCATTACCATGTATGCGTGGGTCGAGATCATATAAGCCATCAATATTAGATAATAAAATTAAGGTGTCTGCGCTGATCATGGCGGAAACGCGCGCAGCTAAGCGGTCATTATCTCCAAATCGGATTTCATCGGTAGCGATTGTATCATTTTCATTAATGAGTGGTACGGCACCTAATTTCAGAAGTGTTTCAAGTGTATTACGCGCATTAAGATAACGTCGTCGGTCTTCGCTATCATCTAAGGTCATTAACACTTGTGCTACCGTTAGGTCAAATTTTGCTAATACTTCTTGATAGGCGTGGGCGAGACGGATCATACCTGTAGCAGCAGCAGCTTGGCTCTCTTCTAGTTTAAGTTTGCCATCTTTTAATTCCAGGTGGCGTCTTCCAACTGCTATGGCTCCAGATGAAACAATAATAATCTGTTGGCCACGGTTATGGCATTTAGCGATATCCACTGCTAATGCTTCTAGCCATCTTCGGTTAACAGCACCATTTTCAGGATCAACTAGAAGTGTTGAGCCAATCTTGATAACTATTCGTTTGGAAGAGCTTATTCTTCGTGTTATTGGCATCGCTGGAAAACCTCTGAACTTATTTCATTCTCTTCAGCGGTGAATTCTTTGACACATTTAAAAAGCCGGTTGACGATAGTATCCACCCCTTTTCTGGAAACAGCTGATATTGGGGTTACTATTTGGCCGGTTGCTGTCTCTAATGATTTACATTTTTGCTCTATTTCGAGTGAAGTTAACGCATCGCATTTATTTAATGCAATTATTTCGGACTTATTTTCTAATCCTTGGCCATAACTGTTAATTTCACGGCGGACGGTTTGGTATGCCTTAAATGGCTCCTTTTCTGTCGTGTCGATAAGATGTAATAAGACTTTGCAGCGTTCCACATGCCCTAAGAACTTTGTGCCGAGCCCTACACCGTCACTTGCACCTTGAATAAGACCTGGTATATCGGCTAGCACTATTTCTTCGTGTTGGCGGCTGAGAACTCCAAGATTAGGATGTAGAGTAGTAAATGGATAACAACCGATTTTAGGGTGTGCCCCTGTGGTTGCTTTTAGGAAAGTTGATTTTCCAGCATTTGGCATTCCAATTAGGCCAGCATCGGTAATCATTTTTAAGCGTAGCCAGACCCAATGTTCTTCTCCAGGCCATCCATCCTCAGCATGACGTGGCGCTTGATTAGTTGCTGATTTGAACCGGGTATTCCCGCGCCCACCTTTGCCGCCTTTCGCAATAATAAAATGCTGCCCTGCTTCCGTAAGATCGGCGAGCAGCAGGTTGCCTTCTTCGCTCAGTATCTGCGTACCGAGGGGCACGTTGATAATAACCGAATTACCTTTGGGTCCCGAGCGGTTTTTCCCCATGCCATCTTTTCCGCGGTCAGCTTTGTAATGCTGGCGATATCGAAAATCTATCAACGTATTTAAATTGTCTACGCAATGCATTTCGACATTCCCACCGTCACCACCATCGCCACCATCCGGGCCACCAAACTCTATATACTTCTCGCGCCGAAACCCAACGCAGCCATTACCGCCATCGCCGCTCTTAATAAAGATTTTGGCTTCATCAAGAAATTTCATTTCGATATTTCCTCACGTGATCACACTAAAAAAGGGGAATGACAGTCCATCCCCCTAGTGCGAAAAAAGTGAATGGCAATTAGTCGGATCAGACTGATGGCTCCACACCAACATATGTGCGGTTGCCCGCACGTTTGCGAAATTTTACAGTTCCTGCACTAGTAGCAAAAATAGTGTGATCCCTGCCCATCCCAACATTGTTACTCGGATGGTACTTAGTCCCACGTTGGCGAAGAATAATGTTGCCTGGTTTAACGTGCTCACCGCCAAATTTTTTAATTCCAAGGCGCCTACCTTCAGTATCGCGACCATTGCGGGAGCTTCCGCCTGACTTTTTATGTGCCATGGGTTTTTACTCCTTTTTTGATTTAGTTTTACTGGCGGTCTTTGCTTTCGCTGTAGCTTTCTTTGTAGTTTTTGATTTAGCTTCGCTGGGAATGGCTTTTTTTTGAGCCGTTTTTTTAGCTGGAACCTTCGTAGTCTTAGTCTTTTTAGACCCGGTTGAGCCCCCTTTTTGCGGCTTGGCTTGTTTGGTTGGGGGCTTTGATTTATTTGCAGGCGTGGCTTTTTTTCCTGGCCCTTTTTTAGGGGCTGCCTTTTTAGGCGCCGCTTTTGACCTACTTCCAGAGGGACTTACTTCCAAAATACGGACGATAGTTTGGGGTTGTCGGTGGCCCTTTTTAACGCGGTACTTTTTACGGCGCTGTTTTTTAAAAACAACAACTTTATCGGATCGGGATTGTTCTAAAACTTTTGCAAAAACCTGTGCTTTCTCAATGGTTGGGGCGCCGATCGCTGGAGACGTCCCTTCCCCAACTAACATAAGCACCGTGCTAAAAGCGACTGTATCGCCAGGCTCACCTAGTAATTTTTCAACGGCTATGATGTCGTCTTTGGCAACCCTATATTGTTTGCCACCGCTTTTGATGACTGCGAACATTTCCGCCTCATTCCTAGAACCTGATTACACGAGCAGGAAATAAAACTGGCCCACTCTCCCATTTGCAATTCTCTGGGTACGAGGGCGGCAATATACCTTTTGGTTTGATGATGTCAACGTTAGCTGAACCTTAAACTTAAATTTTCCTAGCCAGGTTTCAGTTAGCTATTGGGGGAAGGTAGGCTTTTTAGTGAGATTCGGATTAATTGGGCAATGATGTTTGGTCAATTAGAGGCGGTAGTGAATTTGCGCTGTTATGCTATATTCTCTAACCAGTTTTTTGCCTCTGCGAAGTTTGATTAGCTTTGTTTAAGATCTTCATCAGTGTAGACTGAAAAACGAAAAAACTTAGTTTTCTTTGTGTAAAAATAGACGGAGAGGTGCCAGAGTGGTCGAATGGGGCGGTCTCGAAAACCGTTGTACGCGTGCGTACCCAGGGTTCGAATCCCTGTCTCTCCGCCATTATTTTAAAGAAAGAAAGGGCAGCATATAACCCGTTGTTTA
>PBLS01000018.1 GCA_002721825.1 Magnetovibrio sp. | reverse complement strand
CTCTGCTGCTTCTTTAGCGTCAGTATATGGGCAGTTTGACTATCGAGCATTTTTCGATTTTAAGTTGGCAATAGATCAAACGTACGACAATTGTAGGCAAATCCGAATTACCTGCCCATTTGGTACCGATATAACTGGAACCTTTACCATTAACCAAACTGAACCCGGCGACGTAGGAATCAAACGTTTCCCTATTGGCATCCATAAACCAATTCCTGTCGACGAGTTCTCCGGATTTGTAGCATTATCCAAATTTTTAGTCTCAACTGGATCAAGAAGCTACTCACCTTCTTTCACGGCATTCGACGATGTAGTTCTAGCCAAGATAGAGGGTAACCATATTGTGAAATTTTATGGTCCAAAAGCAAGTGTTCGGAAGATCTCCAATCATTACACAAGAGTATCTGAACTATTTGATATTGAGCCCATGTACGTTCACTCATGGCATGCCGGTATCCATCCAGGTTGTTCTTTTGTTGATGACCCCAAAATTGATCCTGACCGTTGGGGGAATACCGTTTTTCAAAATCCACGGGTTCTTCATTTCCATACATGCGATACGCAACCCCCAGGTGAAATTAGTTGGAACATTATCGACCCAACAATAGAAATCGATGGAATAGTGTTTTGGGCAAGTGGTAAGCTTAATTATGAACCACATAGACGATTACGCGACCCTTTGGCAAAATGGCCAGGATTGCGCAAGTTATTTGAGCAGCCTCTCGGCGCTGTCGGTTTCTAAACTAGTGCAGTTGATGAGAATTTTATTTTGCGTTAACTGATTTGGGTGAAAAGCTAAATAGATGTCCGAACCTCTTCCAGAATCCTTTAGTTACCCAACTCTTAACCCTGACACTCTACGCGTATTTAAGATTTTCAAGAATCCCATCCAAATTAAAATGTTTAATGAATTTGATTGGATACAATGCGAAAGAAAAGGGAAAGACCTACATCCACTTAAAGCGGATTACCCGTATGTTACTAGCTGTCGCTATAATCGAGAATGTCTATACCCATATATTCTCGAGCGTATTATTCCAGATGAAAAAACAGAACGCTTCATAAAATTTTGGCAAGAGGATATCGACTACAACAGGGAGGATGAAGAGTACGACCAAGAAAGAAGTAATTGGTGGACTTGCAATTTATTGCAAAAAACAAAAAACACCATAGATGCGGCACACAGCATAAAAGTGAAAAACACAGGAGCTATGCGCGCTTACCTTTTCGATTGGGAAATGCAACTAATGCTAAGTTGTGTATCACCAACAATTATATTTGATTGTCAAGGCTGGATGTCTGCGCCTCAGTTAGTAAACCTCTAATCTGAAAGTAAAACACTACCTTTAAAAAGGGCGTAGAATTACTGTGCCTCTAGCTTGGTATACATGGACTTTATTTCCAACGCTGGAACAGACAGCGTTATTTGCCGTGCAGGACGACCTTCCTCAACCAAAATGACGTGGGGGAGGGGAAAGTTTTCCTCTATGATTCGACGGACTGTCCAAACTATATCTGGTGCATCTAATTTGCTATATCTATCACCAATATTAACAGCCATTGTAGTCCCCATTGTTATAATACATATACGCGCTTCTATAGCCCAACATCCTAAATATTAGTTAAAGCTAAAAAAAAAATCACATCGGACATGAAGCTGCAGCTTTCAAAATTCATCTATCCTATAAGCTTTATTGAATGGATTGATGAAAACCGCCTATTCTTGGCGACTTTGATTATCATCATATACAAATTAAATCGGTAAAACGCCCTGTGATTTATCGCGTTGACGGAGCTTCCATATTACAGGAATAGAAAATAATACCATCCACGTCTTACCAATTATTTGACCCCAAACATATTCTAGGCTTCCAAAAGCAAGATAGAGAAATACAATACTGTCCAATACTAGACCCACAGCGCTACTCGCTATAACAGCAGTGATAAAACGATTACGCTGTAGAGGTGTATAAACCGCAAAATCTGCTAATTCTGACAGCAAGAACGCTGCCACAGATGCCAGTATTAGTGCGCCTGAAGCCACTAGGCCAGAAAGAACAGAACCGGATAAAATAGCGCCTATCACCCAAAACTTTCCAAGACGACGCTGTACAAGGTCACGTAATACCAGGGCAAGGCCAATCATAACTACCCCGCTTGGCGCATCTATATTAGGAGCCACTGGAATCATACAGGGACCATTAGGAGCACAAAAAGTTCCCACGTTTCCAATCATCCAATTTGCGGCCGGTATACATAAAATAAATAAAGCTAGGTAAAAAAAGCCTTCATTACGGCGATTCTCCAAAGTAATATCTCCAATTCCAAGAGTAGAATATAATTATTAATTGACCGTATAAAAGCATAAAACAAGCAACATCATAATCGCGGGACCTTATATCAAAAACAGTACCGAATTTTCAAGAACGTCAGGTACACCTTCGGCGAATCTGTGACAAAAATTATAGAAACCTATATTGTTATTCAAAATAAGTGAGGGCAAAAATTTCTGAAAAAGGGACTTGATTTGGATTTTCAATTAAAAAATAAGGTAGCACTTATCACAGGTGGTAGCAGGGGGATTGGGCGGGCAACTGCACTTAGACTCGCTGACGAGGGCACTAATATAGCAATTTGTGGCCGAACTGAAGAAAGTTTAAACCAGACAGTTTCTGAAATAAAATCTAAAGGCGTACAAGCCTGGGGACTGAAAGCAGATGTAAGTAAAATTGGCGATATAGAAAAATTTATGGAGATAACGCTAAATAAGGCAGGGCATATAGATGTCTTGGTAAATAACGCTGTTACTTCATCCTCCGCCCCATTTGATACACTAACAGATGAAGAGTTTCGCTATCATATTGATGTAAAACTTATGGCTTATATTCGAATTACTCGTTTGGTTTTCCCACACATGTGCAGGATAGGCGGTGGACGAGTCATAAATATCGGTGGAATGACAGCTCGCCTAACCGCACCACTTCGGATGACTAACGGAATAGTGAATGCTGGAGTCGCAAACTTTACCAAGCAATTTTCTGCGTATGCAGCGAAACACAATATAACTGTAAATTGTATACATCCTGGATATACGGTTACCGAGAGAATGAAGCAAATCTTTGAGAGGGAGGCCAAAGAAGGCGGGGTAGAGGTTGAAACTATTTTATCCAACCATATTAAAGATATTCCACTTGGAAGACTTATCCAACCGGAAGATATTGCCAACTCCGTTTTATTTTTCTGTTCTCCTCTAGCAAGTATGCTAACCGGCCAGAGCATCGCCGTCGATGGAGGAGCTAGCCAATCAGTTAATTACTAATCTTCCATCGCTGAAAGATAGATGGACGGGCCAGTCTAGAATATTGCTAATAAGCCAGAAACAACCCTCAATTCGCCTGCGTGGTGAATTTTGGATGTAAATAACACTCAAGGCCTTCGAGCCCACCCTCGCGTCCATACCCTGAGTCTTTAATTCCTCCAAACGGCGTTTCAACAAGTGCAGCACCATGGTGATTGATTGACACAATTCCGCTTTCAAGTGCAGCACCGGCTGCTTCAGCGGTCTTTGTTGAACGTGTATATGCGTAGGCCGCTAGTCCATATGAGAGACGGTTTGCCTCCTCCATCACTTCATCAAAATCCTGAAATGGCGTTATTGGAGCAAGCGGTCCAAAGGGCTCTTCATTCATTATCCGGGTATCCGTAGAAACATCCGTTAAAACCGTTGGTTGGAAGAAATAACCTTTATTCCCTACCCGTTGCCCTCCAGTCCTTATATTGGCACCTTTAGCCACCGCATCTGATACAAACCCTTCCATTGCTTCCAAACGTCGGTCATGCGCCAAAGGCCCCATTTTCGTCTCTGGATCACTTCCATCACCAACAGGCAGTTCTTCTGCTATCTTAGTGAACCCGTCAACAAATTGCTCGTAAAGATTCTCATGAACTAGAAACCTAGTCGGGGCGATACATACCTGTCCCGCATTTCGAAATTTATTCGCACTCAGAACATTTAGGGCAACGTCAATATCGGCATCCTCGAATACTATGGCTGGCGCATGTCCCCCAAGCTCCATGGTCACTAGCTTCATGTGTTCTCCAGCTTTTGCGGCCAACTGTTTCCCAACCGCTGTAGAACCTGTAAATGTTATTTTTCGAATAATTGGGTGCGGTATTAAATAGTCGGATATCTCTGCAGGGATTCCGAAAACTAAATTCAATACACCATCAGGAATTCCAGCATCCACGAAAGCATTTATTAAAGCCGCAGTGCTGGCCGGGGCTTCTTCTGGTCCTTTCAATACCACAGAGCATCCAGCAGCAACCGCTGCAGAGATTTTTTGAACAGCCTGATTAATTGGAAAATTCCAAGGAGTAAAAGCTGCAACTGGACCAACAGGCTCCTTAACAACAAGTTGGTATACCCCCTCGGTTCTTGGCGGAATTATGCGGCCATAAGCGCGGCGTGCTTCTTCCGCCATCCAATCTATACGGTCTGCACCTACAGCAACTTCGATTTTTGATTCTGCGATCGGTTTTCCTTGCTCCAAAGTCATTATGCCCGCTATCTGATCTGCCCTCTCTCGCAATAAAGCCGCCGCTTTGCGCATTAAATTATAACGGTCAAAAGCAGACACACTTTTCCAGCTTCTAAAAGCACTATTGGCGGCCTCAAGAGCTTCATCTAGGTCTGGTGTTCGAGCAAGCGCAACAGTTCCAATAACTCCTTCTGTAGCCGGGTTTATTACATCTAATGTTTCCGTGGCAATTGCATCCCGCCATTTCCCATTAATATGGAGCTTCACATCACTATATTTCGAACTCATTCTATTTCCTTTTTGGTCATCGTTTTACTGAAAAAAGGGTGTTATCCATTATGGAAAAATCAGTGCATAGTTCATTACTTTTTATGTAACCCGGCACCCTACACTGAGAACATAATGGTTTTAGGATCAATCGCAAGCAAATCAGACTTACACTCTAACGAGACAGTCCTCAGGCTCCAACTCTAGGGGTGTAAAATCTCTATGGGCTATCCAACCAGGGCGCTTAAAACGGCGGATATAATTTTTCACATTATTATAGCTAACGTAAACGATAAGCCTATCCCATGGAGAAATATTCGGCGGAGAAGCGTGTACTAAACAACTATGGAAAAAAAAGCCCGTTCCCGCCGGTCCTTTTGGAGCAACCATGCCTCCCTGCTCTGCCAATTCTCTAATTTTTTCTTCATCAAGGGTCCACAAGGGATAACTGGTAGTTGTGGTATCATGCCCTGCATCCAAGACCCCGTGTTTATGGCTTCTAGGCAATAGATATAGCGGACCATTAAATTCTGTAACATCATCTAGATACACAGCTAAATTCATGGCTTGGGGTATCGGCATTTCATCATCTCTATGCCAAATGCCAAAATCCTGATGCCATTGCCAGACGTCGCCATTAAACGCTGCTTTCGCATTTAATTTAAATTGATGCACATAGACTTGTCCTTCTAATAGCTGTTCAGCTGGCTCTAAGATTTTAGGATGCCGAACGAAACGACGGTAGACATCATTATAAGTATGCGTTGCAAAAGCAGTACGCACTGTATCGCCGTCATTCTCTCGAACATTTTCCTCCCGACGCTGGGAAAAAATATCTGAAATTTCAGCATTTAATACCTCGACTTCCTCCGCAGAAAAAAGCTCAGGAATGATAATGTAACCTTCCTCATCAAAATGCTGAATCTGTTTATTGGTTAGCTTCATGCCATGCCTCCCCGGCCAATTTCATTGGCAAAACCCATATGGAAACGATATATAATCTTCCATGCTGTATTCTCACAACCTAAGCTATCAATTGCTGGCTACTCCCATCACAACAATTCAACTCTAAATGTCCTTGCTTAAATATTTTGATTTTATCCTAGTCACACAAGCTATATAACGACCAGCAGCTTCCAGACCATAGTTTTCATACCCCCAAACTTTTCCGGTTATTATTATTTTTTTTACTAAACCGGAATTACCTAATTATGGCAATGTTGGCCTCAGCTGGTTAGCAAAAAATAGTCCAAATATTGCTATGCCCGTTAACAGCAAAAAAGCATTTTCATAACTATTGGTATGATCAAAAATTATTCCCGCAATTAAAGGGCCTATTGTTCCTCCTAATGTCCCAAAAAATAGTATGAAGCCCAAAATCATACCGTGCGCCTGAGTTCCAAAAAATTCCGCCGCACTGGGGGACGCAACAGTGAAAAATCCTCCGTGAGCTACACCATAAATTAATGCAAATAGAAATAACAATTCTGGATCAAAAGATGTTTGTAAAAATATCAAACTTAAAAGTAGTGTGGCGAAGCAAAAGATCAAGGAGAGCCTTGCTCCCAAATAGTCGTACATGCTACCAAATAAAACCCGCCCCAGTATACTAAACCCGCCAATTGCCGAGAGGATCATGACAGCTGTCGTTGATACTAATCCTTGATCTATTCCGTGTGGCACGATGTGAATAATCACCGTAAACAGACAGAACATATCGGAAAATTTTGCGAAAGAAAGTAACCAGAACTGTTTTTTTGATGCTGCTTCCCTTAGACTAAAATTAACAGCAACTTCCTGTATTTTCTCATCTTTTCCCTCCATAAGAGGTCTTAAACCAACTCCTTTTGGATCGCGACGAAATATTTGAGCTGCTACAATCAAAACAATTAAGGTTGCAATTCCAATTAAGAGACAGGTTTCACGCCAGCCCGCAATTAAAATCAACGGAGCAGCGACCAGAGGAACGATAGTTTGACCGATACCCGCACCCGACTTTACGATACCTGACATTAAACCCCGCTTTGTTACAAACCAACGAGCGACCGTAGAAAGTACAGTAACATCATGGGCCGCCATACCAAGACCACACATCAACCCGTAAAATAGATATAGCTCCCAAATAGACGTCATTTGGTTCATAAGCAGGAAACCAGTACCAAATAGAATGCCGCATCCAGTCAGTACAATTCTTGGCCCGAACCGGTCCGTTGCCGTTCCTGCGACAATACCAAAGGCTCCATACAATAGAAAAAATAATGAAGCCGCACCAGATATTAGCGCTCGGGACCAACCGAACTCAGACTCAAATTCAGAAAACAATGCTCCATAGGTGTACACACACCCTAAAGTCATCATTTGGACAACACTGCTGGCAGCTACAATTTTATATCCATAAAATATACCTTTATTCATATCATGAGGCTTAATTCTACCATCTACAAAATACGATATCTGTCAGATTCACCGAAATACCTATCCAGATTGTAATGTTAATAAATCGTGGGGTACAACGCTTACCGCTTTTCGTCGCTAGACCCTTTCGCATACAATGACTTAACGCATCTGTCGTCAATCTATTTTCTTAAAAAATGGTCTAATATCTTGAAATTTCCCCGTACAATTCGACTTGATATCTCCGATGAAAACACATTCCCTCTGGCGGCTAGTCCTGATGAATGGGCGCTAACAGGCACTTTTACCTTCGCGAATTCAGAACCACATCAACTCTCCAATAAAGAACAATTAGCGTTTCGAAATGGTTGGCTCGGAGTCGACAGTTTTGGTCGCTCAACCTTCGTAGTTGTTGCCAAAATTTCTCACGATCAGTTTGAAGCTGTAGTCTCGCGTTTAGCAGGTCATATTTTCGAAAATTATGGCGCACCTAATATGTTAGCGGCGCTAGACGCGGCCCGAAGCGAAGCTAACTATACAGCAAACCTTTGCGAGCACCCCCTTGACACCATGCTCAGGATTGACCGGGAGTTTGTAGAGGCTGGTATTAAAGAACGCATCCGTGTCATCCCAAAACAGCGAGAAGCTATGCACACTAAAATTTGGACGATTGAAAATGATGATTAAGAAAGTAAAAACGAACTTACAAATTCTCCCAACCATAGGGTGCTAGATATTTTAGAATTGCACATTTTTCAAGATCAAACAGCCAGCCATGTAAGTCCAACTTGCCTTCATGAACGCGCTCTTTAAGCCATGGGAACGTCATTAGATTTCCCAGCGATAATTTTATGGATTCCTTTTCTACGTAGCGCAAACGTTCCTCACCCTCTAATCCGCCATCGTTAACATTTTCAATATTTGACATCCAGTTATCTACAAATACGCGTTCTTTGTTTTTCTGATCGCATTCACAAAATCTTTTAATACCGCCACAATGGGTATGACCAAGCAAAATGATATCTTTAACTTCAAGGTCGCGAACTGCAAACTCTATTGCTGAACTAGTGCCATCGTAGATGCTGTTGGATCCGTACGGCAGCACCAGATTCGCAACATTCCGCACAACGAAAAACTCTCCTGGTTCCGCTTTTCCAATGATCGCGGGATCCACCCGGCTATCTGAGCAAGCGATAACCATCACGTCGGGATTTTGACCTCTGTCAACAAGGGCCCGAAAGAAATTTGCTCGATCCCTGTGGAATTCCTCCCTAAAGGCTTTATAACCTTCTAAAAAACTTTGTATAGCCATACTGAAGTCAATTAAGACAAAAAAAAACAATTTTCAAGACAGGAGAAACGAATGTCAGAATTAATTGAAATTCCCGCACGCAAAGGCAAAGCCACACATCTTGAGCAAGGCCAAACAATTAAAATAATTAACACCCACGGCCATCAGGTTGTCGATACTTGGGTTTTTAATGCAAGCGACCTAAAAGAATATTCATCGAACGAACATACGCGCGTAAATTTGAGTAGCATTTTTCCAAAATCAGGTGAACCATTATATACCAACAAGCGCCGTCCTATAGCTATCCTCGAAGAAGATACATCTCCGGGCATTCATGATACCATGATGGCCGCTTGTGATAGGTATCGCTATGAGCAACTGGGATGTGCCGATTATCATGAAAATTGCTCCGAAAACCTGCATTTGGCGTTAAGAGAAATCGACCTCAATATCTCATCCACCCCAGCGCCCCTCAACTTATGGATGAATATTCCCGTAAATATGGAAGGCGATTGTGGATGGAAACCTCCAGTATCGAAACCAGGAGACTTTGTAAAATTTAGAGCAGTTATGGATTGCATATTTGCTATGTCAGCCTGTCCCCAGGATCTAGTTCCTATTAACGCGGGAAAACCAGTCGAAGCACACTTCGGAATCTTGCCGTAAAGTTTATCTGAAAGTTTACAGCCCCTAACTTTTTCATCGACGCATCCTACAGATATTGTCCTTATTAATTTTATTCATTAGGCTGAAAATTGTATTAGAGAGTTCCCGGCGCCTAGGTAAACAGACGATACTTTGGAAGGAAAATACATGCTTGTAGTTATGCCAGACGCACGGCATTCAGATGCAGCTGAAATCGAACAGAACGTTTTTGGTCAACGTGCCGAAATACGCGCCTACCAGGCGGATTCCCAAGCCGATATACCATCAGAGGTATGGAAGAGCGCTGATGCTCTTATGATCTGGGGCCGCATACACTGCGATAAGGAAATGCTGGAACGGGTACCGAACTGCAAAATTGTGATCCGAATGGGCGTTGGCTTCGACGCTATTGACATCGAAGAAGCTGGAAACCGCGGAATCCCTGCCTGCAATGTCCCGGATTATGGGACCACAGACGTCGCAGATCACGCTATAGGACTGATGCTGAGCCTTACTCGGGGTATTGTGCAAAACCACAATGCGTTAGCGGAAGATCCAGTTGGTAACTGGAGATCGATCGATATTCCCATGATGCGTCGTATTCGCGGTTCAAACTTTGGAATAATAGGGTGTGGACGCATCGGTACTGCAGCAGGGCTCCGTGCTAAAGCCCTGGGAATGAATGTGATTTTTTATGATCCCTTCGCAGAAGATGGGAAAGATCAATCCATCGGATTTCATCGCCATTCAACACTTGAAGAATTACTTCGGGAAGCAGATATAATTAGTATCCATACCCCTCTTACGAATGAGACTAACGCCCTAATAAACAAACAAACTATTTCGTTTATGAAAAAAAATGCCATTCTGATTACAACAGCTCGAGGCAAGGTCGTAGATCTAGATGCCATTACCGATGCGCTAAAATCAGGTCGCATTGCTGCTGCCGCTCTTGATGTACTGCCCGAAGAACCTCCTAATCCCGCACACCCGTTATTTGCCGCATTAAAAAGAGGCGAAGCCTGGACGATCGGCAGAGTGATTGTTACACCACATGTGGCTTGGTACAGCCCAGATGGGGCTCATGATGCCCGCAAAAAGGCTGCCCAAACAATCATAAATTTTTTAACAAACGGTATATTGAAAAATTGCGTAAATAAGCATTTTCTAAATAGTGGCGCCACTATTTAAAGGATTAAAGCAAAGCATACTCCGCCTTAGCCATATTTAGTAAGCCAGTTTTCCTAAACATTTGTTGACTAATTAATTGCCGAAATTAAACACCCACAACTTGTGTGGGCTCGCTAGAAAAAGCTGATAAAAAAAATGTGCGGATCTATCATGTCTACAGGCAATATCGTGATTTAACTATAGTTTATAAGTCTTTGGCAATTACGGCCTCTTGACGGGAATAAAAACTTCATTACGCCTTAAAAACGGTAGAGTGAAGGGTGGATTGTAACCTGCGGCCTTTGCCATACCCTTAATCTTCATGCCTCGGTCAACGATCCACTTTTCCAATAAAGCTTTATGAGTTGAGATTGTTTTTTGATTAAGGAACCCGCTAAAAGAAACTACTGCAACAGTGTAATTTTTAAGTTCCGTCAGTTTTACCGATGGATTTTTGGGAGATGGAGCTGACATTAAGCTAAGATTTTCGGGGAGGACAAATGACATCCCCTCCGAGGTCTGTCCCGACTGGTCCATCAGTACGGGGGCAGTCATCGCTATCTTCTCTTTTTTTTCGTTATTCCCCGATATGTAGTCGAAAAGTCTACGAAATGGGCCTGATGCGCTATTCATACCACGCGGCATCTTGGTGCTTACTAGGATCAACCGTTCATAATGACGTAACTCAAAAGGTCCATCTGCCATAAGTACTTCAAATGGTGCAACTTTAACGCTTATATCACCAAATATAGTACAGGCTGAAAGAGATAAAGCACTGAGAGTTAAAATAAATTGATCTTTGAACTTATACATCGGAAGTCCTATTATAAGATGATATGAGATGTGCACACTGAGCTTGGAGTATAGTTCAGGAGTCTACATAGACCAATGAGTAGGACAGTTAGTTTCATTGATGGCGTCCAACAAACCAGTACGCTAGAAAGAATGATTGAAAGGGGAAGCCTATCCTCATCTCGACTAACATAATGTATGAGGTAGAAATTATTGAGATGCCTTTTCATGAGTAGCCCAACCCATGGGGCCATAGTCACCTGGGGATGTGCTGTTGATAGAGGTTAGATAATCTCTCGCCCCAGTACTTGCGCCATTAAAAATTTGGCTAAAACGATCTTCATACTTATCAAGAACTTTTCCCAACAAACTTTTCCATAATTCTCCTCCATAAATATCGAAAAAAACCAAGATCGCCACACCAGTCGCCTCGGCACTATTACTAGCAAAGCCCTCGTCCTGCAGACATCCATCCACAACGCCAAAGACATAGCCTATGGAAAAATCGTCCTGTGGAGCATTAGGTGGCTCCTTCTCCATCAAATATAATTGGAGGGATATAATTCTTAGCACGCGTGTTTTAAGGTTATCGATTTGTTCAGTCGAATATATCGGTTGTTGTTGTATTTCGTCATGATGCTTTTCTTCATCTATATTTAATTCATTCTCGTCCGAATCCTGTAACTCTGTTATTTGTAGATCACCGACCGGAGTAAAATTTATCAGTTGATAAAAATTCCACCCTAAATATGCACCCAGTATTCCAAGTGAAAATAACCCAGAAACTGTGCTACCAAAGCCCGTAATGCCGATAAAAAATCCAAACATTCCAAAAACAATTGCACCTATCAATGCGTGTTTAAATCGAGGCTCATCTTGACGAATTTCTAACTTTTCGGACCTGGCTACAGGCACTATTTGCGACCCATTAGGCGGCGTCAGGTTTTTCAGTTGGACAAAACCCCATCCCAAATATGCTCCGAGTGCCGCCAGTGATATCAACCCTGATAGCGCACTACCAAAACCTGCAATTCCAATATTGAAGCCAATTATTCCTCCAATGGCGGCACCAAACAGAGCGTGTTTAAATTGCGGTTTTTCAATCATACTGAGAAATGGCAATGCCCTCTCCTTATGCTCTTGAAGAATCTGTATTTTAGTCAGCTACATCTATAAAAAACAACCAAGTCTAATCCTTATTTCTTAATCACTAGAACCTAAATTTGTTGCTAAAGTAAATTTTTAGCATCGAATTTAAGCCGCCCCTAACACTAAGGCTATATTCAATACTAATCTTATAACAGAATTTGGTGGATCGCCGAATGTTAATATAAAGAAAACGCCTTAGCTTCACCTTTTTTATTTTACAAATAATCTGTGGCAAAGGTACACCTTAATAGGCTCTTCCTACAGCGCTTGCGATAGGATAAATCCTAACGACGGCTAACAATGGTGACATACTTTCATTAGATTTGTTATCTGATGCCAGGAATGCGGTCATCAACTAGCTGTGTCCGCGTAATGTGTAACAACATGGGGAGCTGAAACTAGAAAGCTAGCTGAGTGATGCCATACGTCAGTGCCGCAATGGCCATCTATTAAAAATCACTACTTTGGAAAGGCATCATATTATTAATTCCCGCTCACATTGAATTTTATACTCGTTCCAATAATTTCTAGTCATTGAAGCCGATTAATCGTCGAATGAATAAACTCGCACTAAATAAAAAAATTTTTGGTCACGCTACACCACTCGAAATTTTAATGGGTATATCATTCTCTGTAATGTGGAGTAGCGCTTATACCTCAGCCAAAATTATCGTGGGTTATGCACCTCCACTTACGATTCTGTCCTTGCGTTTTTTTAGCAGGAACTATGGCCGTGCTCGCAGCAAGATTAATGGGGCAATCATGGAATTTAAATTCTAACCAGTGGCAAGCAACTACCTTAATCGGCTTCTGTCTGAATGCATTTTATCTGGGTTTATTCTTTGTTGGCCTACAATGGATTGATGCTTCACTAGCAACTATTTTAGCTAGTATGCTGCCACTTTTGGTTACTGTGTTAGAACGACTGATTTTTAAAAAACGTATTACTTACCTTGGTACATTAGGTCTATTTCTTGGTTGTGCTGGTGTTATCTTCATCATGGGTAACCGTCTCTCTAATGAAGTTGATATTTGGGGAGTCTCTTCATGTGTTATGGGGATCTTAGCCCTTGCTATCGCCACCTTATTCGTAAGCGAAGCTTCATCAGGTGGGAACGTTTTAATGGTTGTTGGTCTGCAAATGCTCGTAGGTGGGTTTATATTGGCAATAGCATCCATCTTTTTAGAAACTTGGAATATAAACTGGACATCCGCTCTTGTAATGGCTTTCAGCTATATAATCATTGTTCCCGGTCTGGTCGCTACATGGGTTTGGTTCTGGCTCGTTAAGAGAATAGGACCAACCGGAGCTTCAACCTTTCGCTTCTTAAACCCTTTCTTTGGTATTGCACTAGCCGCATTAATTCTCGACGAAGCTATTACTTCGTATGACTATCTCGGCGTCACAATCATTTCATTTGGGATTCTTGCGGTACAAATTTCTAGGCAGAAAAATTTATAAACCCACTGTTTAATTATATGCCTAACGTTTCAACATTAATTCGACGATCAATCATTAGAAGCATTCTAGCGAGCTATTCCCAAATAGAAAAAACGGTTTTACCTACTTTTCTCTTTTGGCGGAGTCAGGGCCTCAAAATCAATACCCCTATCTTCTGATACAGCGCGTTCGGATAAATCTTGAGGAATTTGCTTAGAGACTTTTGCGCCTAATTTCTTTAGTTGCTCCGCCTGTGAAACAAGATTTCCTCTACCAGTAGCAAGTTTATTAATAGCCGCTTCCTGCGCTGACTTAACATTTTCAATCTTTTTCCCAATCTCGACTACGTCATCTAGAAAAGCCTTAAATTTATCATATAGTTTTCCACCACGGTCTGCGATCTCATACGCGTTTATGTTTTGACGTTCAATCCTCCACATCTGACTTATAGTCTTTAGGGCAATCATCAATGTAGTCGGCGTTACAATCACAACGCCCTTATTCAATGCGTCCTCTATTAGTAAGGAATTTTTCCCTTCATGCGCTCGAACAGCCGCACTGAAAGCTCCCTCGATTGGGATGAACATTAATACGAAATCTAGAGTTTGAACTCCAAGAAGTTGGGTGTAATCCTTAGATGACAAATTTTTTATATGGTTTTGAACAGAAGTTTTATGTTCTTTCAAAGCAGCTTCACGCTCACCTTCATTCTCTAATGATGCAGACCTTTCGTAGGCTGTCAGCGATACTTTAGAGTCGAGAATAATGGCTCCGCCGCCGGGCAAATGAACCAATACGTCCGGCCGGAGCCTCCGTCCGTCTTCGGACTTACCACTATGTTGGACTGAGTATTCGCGGCCTTCCTCCAGACCAGAAGCATCAAGAGCCGTTTTAAGAATCATTTCGCCCCACGCTCCCTGAACATGTGATTCACCCTTCAAAGCGTTGACTAAATTTGCTGCATCGCTGGACATCTGAAGACCAGTAGTCTGAATCGATGCCAACTGATTTAATAAATTGGTCCGATCCCTGATATCCTTTTCTCTATTATTTGAAATTTGGGTTTTAAACTGCGTTAAATCCTCTTTAAGGGGATTAAGAAGACTTTGAAGAGCCTCTCTATTTTGTGTTTTAAATTTCTCAGACTTCTCTTCGAATATATTATTAGCTAGCAACTGAAACTGAGAACTCAATTCTTTTTTTGCTTCGTCCAAAACCTCGAGTTGGCCCTTTTGTTGGTCTAAAAGAGACTCAAGTTTGTTTCTTTCTAGATTATGCGATGCGGTTTCTTCTATTCGCTTTTGTCTTCCTAAAAGCCAAAAAATGAGGGCCCCTAAAGTGAAACCAACGAGCGCAGCAATTAATATTTCAAGATACGTCATGTCCTTATTACTCAAACCAACCTAATAACAAATGATGGACTGCAATGACTAAAACCATCTCTTCGGTAACAGTGAAAAGTTCCCTGCACACCGGAAGCGTAATCAATTCAATTATCATACTCCCACTGCATAACTCCAAGCAGATAAATTAAAAACTAGGTAATGCTGGCACCCCTCATGCGAGTTTGAATACGAACTCCCTTATGCACAAAAAAATATTGATCGCCAATTGCAGTTCATACAATTTTTGCAAGTGTTAGTGATAGTTTCCCCTTACGTAATCTATTGGGTACGTCTGGGTAACCCATTCTTGTATCTTTGGATGTGCGTCAACTGCGCTACAAACTTGGGCAATTCTTTTGTAACCTTTTAGAAAAGTTGTAGGAATACCATCAACCATACCAGACGAAAGCCAGCCCATAAGACGCCAAATTGCTATGTCTGCAAGGCCCAAATCAGATCCTATTACCCAATTGCTATTATCATTTATATTTTTTTCTAATATTTGTAATTTTCTTGCCAATTCTCCTCGAAATAATTCTTCACGTTTTTCTCGACGGATTACTTCATCATCATCAACACCAGAATTAAAAACTAAAACCGTAATATCTGTAGCAAAATCCAGAAATTGATCAATTCGAGCAGCCAATAAGGCATCATTCTCTGGATAAATCCCAGATAATTTTCCACAGAAACGCGCAATCCCAGCCGTTTGTGCAATAGGAATCTCGTCCACCAAGAGACATGGAAATTGGTGAAATGGTATTATAGTGCCATCATCCAGTTGGCCGTTTGCCTTCACTCGCTGGAATTCTTCCCGACTAATAATTTTGTTCTCGAATTCAACACCCCCAATGTGAAGTGCTATTTTACCCACCTCAGCCCTCCAAAAAGGAAAATCCAGGTATATAAAAGAAAGTTTCATTATTAAACTCCATTGATATCCGCTAATCAAAGTCCAAACTCAAGGCGCCAAGCTTCACAAAACGAAAAGGGAAGATATGTTGCGCATACCTTCCCTCCAATTAGACTATTGAAACACCAATATTAGCTAGAAGGTAATCGCGTACAGAAGAGGCTGCTCTCCTGACCATCTCTAGCATTGGTGCAATTCATTTTAGCTCTAAATTTGATAGACATCGGACCACCTCCTTTCTCAGAGTTAAAAACATACGTAATGTTAGTTGGCCACGGGCCTTTTATACAATAGTCAAATAAAGTGAAAATTTTCAATCGGTTTGATGGAAGGTAAAAAATGGGTGCTGGCTTAGTTAAAAAGGTGGGTTAAAGTATCGAAATTAATATAATAAAACACGGTTTTAATCCAAATATTAGCTTGTCGGCTAGAACATATTCACAAAAGGAAACAACGATCATGGCCGAGCGAATAATAAAATACGATCCAAAAATCTTTAAAGGCGTCACTTTTCACAACGTAACGACAGCCTTTGCCAATGGGTCTGATACGCCTTCTGCATATTTGGACCGTTGTCTTGAAACAGTAGAACTACGTGAACCAAAAATTCGCGCGTTCGCAAGCTTAAATAAGGAAGCTGCGCGAGCTGCAGCTAAAGCAAGTACCCAGAGATGGACCACCGGAAACCAACTATCGAATATCGACGGCATGCCGGTTGGCATCAAAGATTTGTTGGAAACAAAAGACATGCCAACGCAAATGGGCTGCGAGGCACTTGAGGGTAATTTCCCAAAGAACGATAATGCCGCTGTCTGGGCATTACGCCAGGCTGGAGCAGTGATTTTTGGCAAGACCATCACAGCCGAATTAGGTGGTAACCATCCCGGAGCAACAAAAAACCCATTCGATCTTGGTCGTACCGCGGGAGGTTCCTCCTCTGGGTCCGCAGCCGCAGTAGCAAGCAGTATGATGCCAGCAGCAATCGGTACTCAGGTTGGAGGTTCAATAATTCGACCAGCTGCGTATTGTGGAAATTTTGCCCTAAAACCAAGCCAAGGTGGTATTCATCGCGGGGAACGCCAAGCCACTTCGATGAGCACGCACGGCGTTCACGCTTCATCCATTGAAGATATGTGGCACGTCGCTATTGAAATCGCCTCCAGGGTTGGGGGAGACCCCGGTTATCCAGGAATTATAGGTCCCACAAAAGCACCGCGCGCCATTCAAGCAGAACGCTTGATTATCTTAGAAACGGAAGGCTGGGCAGAACTTGATGATACGAGTGTTATAGAATTTGAGCAAATTTTGGAGAAACTTGCCCAAAATAACATCGCATTGCTTCGAAGAAAGAAACACATAAGTATTGAAAACCTAGAGACGCATATTTCCGATGCAAGACATATCTGTAGTATGATCACCGCATGGGAGAATCGTTGGTTCCAACGAAACTTGGTCGATCGTTTCCCCGATGGCGTTAGCGAACGGACTAAAGCTACTCTTGCTAAAGCCGAAGCAATGAAACCGGAGGACTATCAGTCTCTGCTTCTAAAACGCGAAAATATCCGAACCGCATATGCAAACCTAAGTCCTTTAGCTGATGCAATAATAACCTTCGCGTGTCCAGGCCCGGCCCCCTCGTGGAATGGTGACTTACCAGGACAACCTCTAGCTCCCTGGCCCACCGGCGATGCGGTTTTCAACTATCCAAGTTCAATGATAGGCACCCCTGTGGTAACTATCCCAATAATGGCGGTAAATGGTATGCCCGTGGGACTCCAAATAATGGGGCAGCGCGGTGAAGATGCACGCATTACCAGTATAGCGCGCTGGATATACGAAAACATCAATCCCGTCACCGTAACACAGCCAACATAAGAGAAATATTATGACAGGTATGAAGGATGAGTTTCCACCACCTGAAGAAGGACAGGTCAAACTAAATAACTGGCGTGCTAGCCCATTCAACAAATGGGCATTTCATCATGTCCGAGAGATTATCCCCTCGGCGGAATTCTCAAACGATCCCAATAACGTTTGGGCAATTAAAGAGCATCACAAGGACCTTGGGTCAGTTCAAATATCATTACCCAATCACGAAGCCATTACTTTAACCAAATTTTTAAAAGAATCTGAAACTGATGGATTTTTGGTGCTACACAAAGGCAATCTTGTTTATGAAACGTATTCCAATGGAATGACTATATACACACCGCACATATTAATGTCAGTCTCAAAATCTATTTTAGGTTTGCTCGCTGGTATTCTTGTCAACGCTGGAATTTTAAACGAAAAGGCATTGGCAAGCGTCTATGTTCCAGAAATAGAGACGACAGCCTACCAAGGGGCTACTATTCGAAACCTTCTCGATATGCAAGTGGGTGTTTTATTTAATGAAGATTATGAAGCCAATAACGGACTGATCATAAATTATCGCCAGGCCACAAATTGGAACCCCCTTGAACCCGGGCAATCCCCAACTGATCTCCGGTCATTCTACCAGTTGCTAACTGATAACAAAGGACATCACGAGGGACCGTTCCATTACGTTTCACCAAATACTGATCTACTTGCCTGGATTATAGAAAGGGCGAGCGGAAAAAGATATGTGGATTTGATGAGCGAGTATATTTGGCGTCCATTGGGCGCTGAACGCAGTGGGTATGTCACCGTAGACAGGCTAGGTGCACCAAGAGCAGCTGGAGGGATGTGCATTACATTGCGCGACTTAGCACGGGTTGGGCAACTAATTGTGCAAGAAGGCAATCGCAATGGCGTACAAATTATCCCAAATAGTTGGCTCGAAGACATTGAATTTAACGGCAGCACACAAGCCTGGAACAAGGGATCATTTGTTGAGTATTTTCCCGGTTACAGAATGCGTTACCGTTCTCAATGGTATATCTCTGAAAATACCGCTCCACTTATTTTTGGCCTCGGTATTCATGGTCAACATCTGTTCATCGATAAAATAAACGAAATAGTTATCGCTAAAATGTCTTCGCTGGCAAAACCCTTGGAATTTGACCGCGAAATAAAAATTATGGGAATGGTAGCAGCCCTTCAGAAACATTTAAGCGATTGAGTCCTAATTTAGGGCCACCTCATTGTCGTTGTTACACATCTATGTGCATTGAAGGACTAGAAGTAAAATGCTTTAACCCTAGACAGCTGTTCTATGACACCTAAGTTTCAGTTTAAATTATTGCACCTTCTATAAATGACGTAATTTCATCAGCCTCTTACAGTTTAACCTTTTTGGTTGGCTGCGCATCCATCCCTTTAGGGTTACATTTTAAAAATAAAAATCGCATAGTTCGATCTGCCATATCTAATCGCTTCTTCAAAAATTCGCGCGTTTTTATTTGATCTACTGTGTTATCTTCGCCCCAGACGCGCAACATTTCCAACAAAATCAGCGTCATCCCAATTTCTTCTAATTTCCGTTGTCGTCCAGCCGAATCGATCATCGCTGCATCTAAAATCCAGTGTACAAGGTTCGAAAGGCTAAAGATCATAGGGGCCCAGTGTTGCACGTGGACCGCGTAAAGCTTTTGCCGGATCATCTGGACACTAACGCGATGATTAACATCAAGGGCGTCTAGCCAACGCGTAATGACTATAAAAAGACGCTCTTTTACAGCAAATACACGAAGTGTTTTATCAGAAACCGATAACATCTCTGCTAACGCATAAGAGAACCATGCGTCAGCTATAGCATTCATATCCGGGTATAGTTCTCGAAGCTCCGCAAGAGATGCATTAAGATGTGCAGCGATATGACACATCCGGACATTCGCCCAGCCACGGGCTTGTGCTATTTCTAATGCCGCCATCAAAATTTTATCAGAGGCAAGTACTTTATTGAGGCTTGTATCCAAACTTCGTTCCATACTTTCGTTATTTACCGTCCATTTATGGAGTTTGATTTGTTACTCTTTGGCACCACCAGTTGTCGCTGCTGTTTGATCTCGCTCACGGTAAAGTACATAAAGACCGGAAACTGCAATAACACCGCTACCGATCAACGTATCAAAACCTGGAAAATTATTGAATACAACGTAACCAAGAATTGTTACCCAAATTAGCTTGCTGTAGTTAAATGGCGCCAATAAAGAAGCTTGTGCCCTGGCAAAAGCCTGAATAAAGCAGTAATGCGCTCCTGCACCCATTACACCGATGATCAAAAACATTATCAAGTGGTGCGCAGTTGGCCAGGTCCAAAAAAAAGGAACAACCAAACTAGCCCAAATAGTTCCGCCTATACACGTATAAAGTAATGTAGTTTGATACCTTTCTTCGTGCGCCAAACGTCGAGTAATAATCTGGAAAAGTGCAAAACCAATCGCACCAAGAAGTGCCATAGCGGCGGACCAATGCCAAACAGCACCGTCCGGACGAACAATTACAAGTACTCCTGCCAAGCCAATTATGACGGCGAGCCATCGGTGCAAGCCCACTCGTTCACCGAGAAAAGGAGCAGAAAGCGCTGTGATAAACAATGGCCCGGTGAATCCGATAGCGGTAACCTCAGCAAGTGGTAGATAAGTCAAGCTGACAAAAAGGCTAGAGATCGAAAGTACCAGAAAGCCTGGGCGCACAAACTGTAATTTGATTTGGCCACTTCGCATCAGAGAGAAACGCCTTCGAATACCAAAATAACCGGCAACAAATATCGTTATACCAACGAAATAGCCCCATACAAGCATCACCGCATGCAATTCATCGGTGTAGAATTTGCAGATCGTGTCGATCACGGAAATTAGGCCAAGAGCCGTCACCAAATAGAGGACACCAGCGGTGGTCTGGGAAGCGGGCACGCGTCATCCTTAACGTCTGTAG